>JBBPXX010000158.1:0-44247 GCA_038200505.1 Pyrinomonadales bacterium
GCAAAACGCTTCGCCCCGTGTTTTGCGTAAAGTGCCGCAAAACTTTTGGTTCCCCCGCGCTGTTTTACGTTCAAAACAACTTCGGCGATTAAGTTTTCAACATTCAGTAATATATCACCGCTCTTTTGTTTTGGCAAGAAAACTTTTAATTTTTTTATTTCGCCGGAAACAATTGATACAACATAAGATAGACGATCACGCCGGTTGCCGAAACATAAAGCCAGATCGGATAAGCATATTTAACTATTTTTTTGTGGCGTTCAAATTGCTTTGTTACGGCAAAATACATCGCCCGCAAAACCAACGGCAGTACGACCAGCGAAAGTCCGATGTGAGTGATTAACAGAAAGAAATAAACGTAGCGGGAAAAGCCCTCGCCGTAAAATTTATTGGCGGGATTCGAGATGTGATAAGTTATGTAGCAAATTAAAAATAAACCGCCCAAAGCAAACGCCGTCGTCATTGCGATTCGGTGCAGATGAACTTTGCTCTGCATTATAAAAAACAATCCGAAAAGCAAAACTATGGTTGTCAATGAATTGATAATGCCGATGGCGTGAGATAGATTTTTCGTCCATTCGCCGAGATAAAGTTTGTTTGTAAAAGACAGCAAAATCGCCACGACAACCGGCACGACAACCGATACGACGTTTATCAAAACCATTGATTTTTTTTCTTGCGGCATTTATTTTTATTTCATTCGGGACAACAAAGGATATTACAAGAACTTAAGTTATTTGATTATTTTATTGGTTAGGCGGATTTTCTGTCATTTGAGATTTTATACGATCTACTTCTTCAAACATTTGTCCGACTGAAATGATTTGTGAATAATTTAGGTATTTATCAATGACAGTCTTTAGTCGAGAATGAACTCCAACAAGATTGGTCATTTTTCCTTCTTGAAATTTATTCCAATAATAACGAGCAATTAAAAAGTTTTTTCCGCCGATTCATTTTAACCAATTTTCAAATATGTCTCTGCCTGATAACGCCGAGGATAATCGGCGCAAGTTGAAATTACTTTTTTTAAATCTTGCTCCGCTTTAATTTCAGAAGAATAATACCTTCGATTGAAAGAATTTTCAGCTTTTTCAAATAATTCCTGACTGCAAACCGGAGAAATTGATTGAACATCTGCTTGTGATGTCTGTGCAGAAACGGCAAATGAAGATATGGCAAAAAATTGAAATAACAAAATTCGAACAAGTATCCTTATAATTTTATAGATTGTAGCGCATCTTAAATGTAAAACTTTAAGTTACGCTGATGATTTCAAAATCACTTCCAAAAACCAAGCAAGACAAACAAAATAATCCAAAGTCCGTCCATAAAATGCCAATACTGTCCGACAGCTTTTGAAATTGATTTGCGTTTCTCTAACTCATCGTAGTAAAAAGTCGGATTCCAAGTCCTGAGCAAAATGTAGCCAAGCACGAGAATTCCGCCGAAAACGTGGAGTGCGTGGACGGCGGTTAGAATGTAGAAAAATCCCGCGTAAGGATTGCTCGCCATATAAACGCCGTGCCGGACGAGATCGAACCACGCGAGAATTTGCGATGAGATAAACATTCCGCCCAAAACGGTTGTCGCCAAAAGCCAGTTTTTTGCTTTGCTTTGATTTTCGGCTTGAAAGGCATTTTTTGAGATTTGGTAAGTTAAACTGCTGGCGAGAATCAAAAATGTGCTGACCCAAACTTGAATCGGCAGATCGAACGGTTTCCATTCCATTTCCCGGTTGGTGGCGATGACGATATACGAGCCGATCAAACCGCCGAACGTCATCATTACGACTAATAACAAAAACCACATTCCGATGCGGAATTTATCTTTCGGTTCGGATTCGATTTCGTCGTAATAATCGTTTTTTTGATTATCGTCGCCGCCGTTGTTTCCGCCGCCGCCGCGATCTCGGTTTCCACCGTTTGAACTGCTTCCGCCGGTAAATGTAGAACGTGCTTTGCGTTTTTTTCCTTTTTCTTCAAATGTTTCGACAGTTCCGATTTTCATAATGCTAAACCTAAATTTTATTGAAAACCATTAACAGAAAAACCAAAGGCAGATAAATTACCGAAACAAGCAGTAATTTCCGCGCCTTTTCATTTGTTTTGGCACGCGCCGCACTGATGCTCGCCGACAAAAACCAAAGTCCTAAAAGACTCGCGCCGATTAAATAAACCCAACCTGCCAGACCGATAAAAAACGGTGCGATGCTGATCGGTAAAAGCAAAACGGTAAAAATCACGATTTGCTGCGCCGTAATTTTTCCTTCCGGTTCGACGACCGGAAGCATTAAAATTCCCGCTTTTCCATATTGTTCACGATACATCCACGCAATTGCCAAAAAATGCGGAAACTGCCAGAGAAAAAGCATTGCGAACAAAATCCACGCGCCCAAAGTGATTTCGTTTGAAGCGGCAGTCCAACCCATCATCGGCGGCAATGCGCCCGGAATCGCGCCAATCGCGGTTGATGCGGAAGTGCGCGTTTTCAAAGGCGTATAAAGCAAAACGTAGCCGATGAAGACAATCAAACCGAGAATCGCGGTCAAGCCGTTGACCAAAAAGGTTAGATAGATTTCCGCCACGACACATTGCAGAATGCCGAAAATCAAGGCTTCGTTTTTTGTAATTGTGCCAATCACGAGCGGACGTTTGGCGGTGCGTTCCATTAGCGCGTCGGTTTTTATTTCCCAAACCTGATTGAGCGTCGCCACGCCGAACGCGAGCAGCGTAATGCCGATCATCGCGTTGATGAAAACTACAAAATTAAACCCTTTATCCGCACCGAGATAAAATCCCGCCGCCGATATCAAAACCAGCAAAAACGCGATGCGCGGCTTTGTCAGTTCGAGATATGCCGCGAATTTTTCTCGCACACTGATTGCTTTGGGTTGTTGGATTTCCGCCGTTACAATTTCCATCATACTTTTGACAGAGTTATTTCCTGTTCTAAATAATAACTTGCCGTTTTTATTTTTCCAAATACCAATATATCAAACAAAACTTCTTTCTTTTAATAGAGGAACTAATTTTTTCACGGGATGACAAATAAAGTTGGCTAAGTTATGATTTTTGTTATCAAAATTATAAAAAAATGTCAGCCGCAGAAGAAACAATAAAATCAATCGCCGAAAAAAAGGCGCGAACAAAATCGAAACCAATCTTGAATCGCACGTTGGATTTTTTAAGCTCGGTGCGTTTCGGCGTTGTCCAGCTTTGCATTCTGGTCGTTTTTTCAATGGTCGGAATGCTGATTATTCAGCAGAATGTCAACGGTTTTGACGCTTATTTCGCATCCCTAACGCCCGCCGAAAAACTCGTCTATGGTTCGCTGGGACTTTTTGATATTTATCACAGTTGGTATTTCAACTTTCTGCTCCTTTTGCTTTCGCTGAATATCGTTCTGGCTTCGATTGACCGTTTTCCGTCGGCGTGGAGTTACATTTCAAAACCGAAATTGAATGCGACGGAAGGCTTTTTGCTCAAACAAAAGCAAAATGCAAAGCTGGAAATACAAGCAACAGATGAAGAGGAAGTCGCTGAAAAAATCAGTCGGATTTTCAAAGTCAACGGTTTTAAACCGCAGATTACAAAAGGCAGTAACATTTTTTACGCGATTGACGAAAACGGCAATAAAAATTATTCAAACACCGAAACCAGATCGAATCTGATAGTTTTCGGCGAAAGCGGAAAATGGAATCGGTTGGGCGCGTATATTGTTCACGTCGCGCTCTTGACGCTCTTTCTTGGTCATTTCGTTTCGCTCCAATCGGGTTTTGATGCTGATGTGCGGATGATGCCCGGACAAACGACAAACGACATCCAGATGATCGAATTCAATTTGGATAAACAGGAGCGTTATAACGTCGCGCTGCCTTTTACAATATATTGCACGGACATCGAGCAGGATTTGATTGATCCGAACGGTTCGATTGGCATTCAAAACACTATTGACTGGCACACGCGCATCACGATTGACGATCCGCAATACGGCAAAACCGAAGCCGATGTCAGTTTGAATAAACCGTTTAGTTATCGTGGTTATCGCTTTTTTCAAGCGAGCGCAATCACGCTCGGAAGTGCGCGAAATATGACGCTCGAACTGACACCGCAAAACGGCAGTCAAAGTTTTACAATTGATTTAGCGCGAAACGGTTCAGTGAATTTGCCCGACGGAACAAAGGTTGATTACGAAGCATTTTTTCCCGATTTTACGTTTAATCAGGAAGGAAAACCCGACACGCGCTCGGCGGAATATAATAATCCTGCCGTTGTCTTAAACGTAACTTCGCCGACGGGAGAAAAAAATAAAGTGTTTGCATTTGCGGCAAATTTGTCTGATAAAATTCCCGTCGGCGCACCGAAAGCCGGTTACAAATGGCGTTTGCAAAAATTTGAAAAATCGCCGCTCGCGCACGTTCTATCAATAAAATATGATCCGTTCAACGCCGCGTTTATCGCTTGGTATATCGGCGGTTTCGGCTTGATCGGCGCGTTATGTTTTGTCTTTTTTATATCGCACAGACGTATTTGGGCAATAATTGACGGGCAAAACGCAAATGAATTTGAAGTTGTTTTGGGCGGAAACACAAACAGAAATGAACAAGGTTTTGAAGATAAATTCAAGAAAATCGTCGGCAATTTAGGAGATGAATCGAATGCCGACGGTGCTTAGAAAAAGTGGTTTTAATTTTAAGATAAATACTCACGATCACGCGCCGATGCACGTTCACGTTTGGAAACAAGGCAGACAGGTGTTAATAAATTTTGAGGATATTGTTTCGATGCATAAAAATTATGGGATGAATCAAAATGAAATTCGACAAGCAGTAAATATCGTGATTAAAAATCAAGAATTTTTGCAGGTAAAATGGAGAGAAATTTATGGCTGAACTATTCAACGAGAATTTAGAAATTAACGAAGCCGAGTTTGAACGCCAATTTGTCGAAGCGACAAAACGCGGTGAAGAAGAAATGGCGAACGCGCCGAAAGCTAAAAAAGTTCATTTTGACCGCAAAGCCAAACGATTATTGATTGCCTTACAAAACGGAATAACAATTCTTGTTCCGATAAACATTATCGAAATTTTTCAAAATGCCGACGATGAGGAAATTGCCGATGTCGAATTACTTTTAAACGGTCTGTATCTGCGCTGGAATCGGTTGGACGAAGATTTATCCGTTCCAAATCTTCTCGAAGGTAGATTTGGAACGCCGAAATGGATGGCTGAATTGAATTCAAAATCAGAGAAAAACGGAGAAAATCTACAGAAAAAGGTAGCGTAAAATTATGGAAGAAGTAAGACGTATCCAAAATAAATCAACATTTTATTCATATCTGCCCGCGATTCTGGCGATTGTCGGCGCGTTTTTGATGTTGTTTTTGCGAATTGAAATCGGAAGCAGGTTTGTTTCTGACGGCGCATTGATGATGATCGCGCTGGCGTGTTATATTCTCGCCGCGCTTTTTCAATTGACCAATCTTTACGCGCCTTCGGAAATGGCGCAGAAAATCGGTTTGTGGGGCGCGTCGCTCGGCGTTTTCTTTAATTTGTCGAGTTGGCTGGTGCGCTGGGTCGGTGCGTTTGACCGTGAAATTGCGATGATGCGCGAAAGCGGAAATATGGCAACGCCTTGGTTTTTCCGCTATATTCCGTTTGCCAATTTGTATGATTTGAGTCTGGCATTTGCCTTCGGCGCGGGAATTACGACGCTTTTGCTTGCCAATCGCAAAAAATTTGAATTTTTGAGCGCGTTCACGCTTCCGCTTGCCGCTTTAATTTTGACTCTGGCGCGGTTTATCGGACCGGAATTTATAGACTTGCCGCCGGTTTTAGACTCATATTGGCGACCTATTCACGTCGGCGTGGCTTCTTTGAGTTACGGTGTGGCTTTGGTATGTTTTGCGGTTGCAGTCATTTATCTGTTAAAAGATAAAGTAAAAGTCGAAGCAATGGCGATCTGGTCGAGTATTTTCACTCTCGCGGTTATCGGAACTGTCAGTAAATTTTCAGTTTTTACGGAATTTGTTTATCGCGCCGGACTTTTTATTCCGAGTTCGCCGAAACCTTTTTCGTCGCCGTTTCGCTTGGAGATTCCATTCGTCGGCGCAGTTTTGGTTTTATCGGGAATTTTACTGCTCGGCGTAATTATTTCGTTTTTGGTTTACCTTTATCAAAACAATGAAGGCGCGAAAAAAATCGGACATATTTTGCTAAAAATCTCTTTGGTTACGCAAATTTTAGCGATTGCATTTTTAGTTTCGGGCATTAAATCAACGACTGATGTTGCTCCGAAACTGCAAGCGCAGTTTGCCGCAAACTCGAGCCAATATATCACGGCGGGAAAAGAACTCGCTTCAAAACAAGGACTTTCGGCTCAGGAGTTTTCCGCTTTGACACCAACGCAGTTTGACCAAGCCGCCAAGCAGTTTCTGCAAAATAACGGCGATAAATTATTTTTGAGTTTGAATACGAATCCCGTCGAACTCTCCGGTTTAATCACGGCTTTAGCCGGAACATTTTTCGTGATTTTATTCGGTTTCAGAACCGAAACTCTGCGCGAACGACTTCCCTCTTTGGAATCGCTCGACGGTTTGATGTATAAAACTGCAAGTTTGGCGTTTGCGGGTTTGGCGATGCTTCTTATTACGGGTGCGATTTGGGCAAATGAATCTTGGGGCAGACCTTGGGGTTTTGACTCGAAAGAAACCGGCGCGTTAATCGCTTGGCTGACTTACGCCGCGTTTTTACACACGAGAATTTCGCGCGGCTGGTCGGGCAGAAGTTCGGCATATTTCGCTATCGTCGGCTTTTTGCTGGTGATTTTTACTTATTTGGGCGTGAGCTATCTGCTTCCGGGTTTGCACAGTTACGCTTAGGTTCGTAAATCGTGAATCGTAAATCGTAAATAGATTTTTGATTTTACGATTTACTATTCACGATTCACGATTCACGAAATAAAATGCAAAAAAGTATTTCATACGGAATTATCGGTTTAATGGTCGGTTTGGTAATCGGTTTTTTTTCGGCGAACACAATTAACCGGAAAGAAATCTCGCAGCAAAATCCGACAGCCAATCAAACAAACGCGCCGTTTCTCAATCAGCAGACACAGGCGGTCAGTGTCAAACCACACGAACAAGGCGGCGGCGGAATGCTGCCGGAAGTTTCGGGTACACTCGATGCGGCGAAAAATGAGCCTAATAATTTTGAAGCGCAGATCAAAGCTGGCGATATGTATGCGAAAATTCAGAAATTTGACACGGCGGCTGAATTTTACGAAAAAGCCAATCAGGTAAAACCCGACGATTATCGAACAATCGTCGTGATCGGCAATACTTATTTCGACTCGAAACAATTTGAAAAAGCGGAGAAATGGTATGAAAAAGCTCTCGCCAAAAAACCCGGCGATGTGAATGTCAGAACTGATTTCGGCATCACTTTTGTCGAGCGTGAAAATCCCGATTTAGATCGCGCCGTCAAAGAGTTTCAAAATTCCCTGCAAACAAATCCGAAACACGAACCGGCACTTTATAATCTCGGAGTTGCTTATTACAAAAAAGGAAATATCGCCGAAACGGAGAAAGTTCTAACCCAACTCGAATCAATCAATTCGGACAGTCAACTTGCGACGAAATTGAAGCAAATTCTTTCCGAAAAATAAAATTTGTTATTCGATTATGGTTTTTTCAACATCGAAAATCGAATAGCGTTCGATTTTTCCGTCTTTTCTTATTATCGTCAAAACTCCTTTGATAATATTAAAACGCACAACTTCGTTCATCTGATGTTCGATTTTTGTGCCGTCTTTTAACAAAACCGTCAAACGTATATTTTCCAGCGGATCAGGCGCGGGCGGTTTTGGAGTTTCAGTTTTTTTGTCTGTTCTTGCAGTGCGTCCTCGTTTTGTTCCGGTAGGTTTCTTAACGATTACGGGTTTCGCTTCGGCGGTTTCTTCCGCTGAATTGTCTTCAACTTTTTCGGAAACTTCCGATTTATCTTCTTTTTTTACTTCTTCATCAGCATCTATATTGACCGTTTCTTTAGATATTGTAATTTTTGCAGATATATCCGTTTGAGATTCTTTCGGAAACTCATTGGCGGCTTCTGTTTCAGAAGAATTTTCTTCGGCAATTTTCTCGATTGTAATTTTTGTGGTTTCTAAAGTTTCACCGGAAACTTTTCGCTCCGCCTCGTTTTTCGACTTTTCGACAGGTTCTTCTACATTCTCCGCAACAGTTTTAGACTTTTTATTTTTAGGTTTCTTTTCAGCTTTAGCAATGGTTTCCTTTGGCACAGGAGTCGGTTTCGGCTTGACTTCAATAATTGTGCCGACGGAATTAACGCGCACATCGGTTTGGACTTCGGATTTCACTTCTGGAAGTTCAGGGGTGGAATTTTCAGCCGTTGCCGGCAAAGATTCAAAACTTCCGGCAAATTTGATGCGAAACGTCGCCGCGTCGTCGTTCGGCGTGCGTCCCTGAATTCTCAGAATCAGTTTTTCCGGTTTCCTCAAATAAATCACTCGCCCCGTTTCATTTTCGGAAATATCGGAGTAAATTGTTATTTTTGTTAAAGATTTCAGATTGTCAGCGGTAAAAATATCAATATCGCCGTTCAAATTTGTAGTTTGAACATTTATAAAGACATCACCCTGATTGGCGTTAAAAGTGTAAAAATAATTCGTCAGACGCGCATCGCCGATGTCCCGCGCCGGCATTTTGCCGCTGATTTCGTTGGTTGTAATCGGAGTCGGAAATTCTTGTCTGGTTGATTGAGCATTTACGCCCGAAATGCAAAATGCAAAATACAAAATGCCAAACACTGCAAGCAAATTCTTAAATTTTAATTTTGAATTTTTCATTTGATTAAAGGTCTTTCCGCAAATGCACAAGGCGCGACGTTTCTTCATAACCGAGATTTTGGTGCGCTTTAAGACTCAAATCATTTCCGATTTCCGCGTCTGATGCCATTTCCCGACAGCCTTTGCTACGCGCCCAGTTTTCCGCGCCGCGCACCAATTTTCTGCCGATTCCGTAACGTCTGAATTTCGGTTCCACATACCAGCCTTCCAAATATCCGACGTGATCGCTGTGACAATCTTCAACAAACGGGCGAATACTGGCTTCTAAAAATCCGACGAGTTTTGCGTCTTCCGTTTCAGCAACGATCACAAACTGCGTTTCCGTATGCTCATAAATATCACGCATTTCGGCTTTGTGTTCTTCATCGCTCGAACCTTCCCACAAAAGTTTTCTCAATCGAAACCATTCGGCAATATCTTTTTCTCTAATCGGTCGCACACGGAAATTTTGTTGTGTCATTAAAAAATGATTTTAACAGTCTTGGATGAAAACTAAAAATCTGTAACGCAGGCATCTTGCCTGCCGTCCGTTAAGCGTCCCGCTTAACGGCACTTGAGCGCGGGACGCACTCAAAACGGCAGGGCAAGATGCCTGCGTTACATAAAAAAGGCTTTTCGATTAAATCGAAAAGCCTTTTTCTTAAAAAATGGTGCCGAGGACGAGACTCGAACTCGTACGGTTTTCACCACACGCCCCTCAAACGTGCGCGGCTACCAATTACGCCACCTCGGCTTGGGAAAATTGATTTCACAAATTTTTGTGAAAAAATATCTTTGCGGTAATTTGTTCAACGATTCATTCAGCGGGACGATTATTTTTCCGGCGTATTCGCATTGGTCGTTGTATTGGCATTTGTCGTAATGCTTGCGCCTGATTCAGCATTCGCCGCGCTTGTGTTTGTATTATTCACATCAACATTGGCGTTTGCATCGGGAGCAACCGACGGAACTTCTTCAGTCGGCGCGTCGGGATTTGTCGTCAAAACCGAAACATTTCCGGTCAAAGCCGGCATCGCCAGAAATAATGCGGACAACATAAAGGTTGTTGCGGCAATAATGGTGATTTTTGACAAAATCGTCTGCGAACCGCGCGGCTGAAACGCAGTACTTGAGATATTACTCGTAAAAAGCGCACCTGCGTCCGTTTTTCCGGGCTGTAACAAAACGCTTGCAATCAAAGCAGCGCAAGAAAGAAAAAATAATGTGTATAAAAAATAAACCAACTTTCTAACCTCTATTTATAATTAACAATTTTAGCAAAACTTTCCGCGTCCAGACTCGCTCCGCCGACTAATGCGCCGTCAATATCCGTTTCGTTCATCAATTGCTTGATGTTTTCCGGCTTAACCGAACCACCGTAAAGGATTCTGACCGATTCGGCAATCTCTTTGCCTTGTGTTTCTTCGAGCGTCCGGCGAATAAAAGCGTGCATTTCTTGAGCCTGTTCAGGCGTGGCGGTTTGACCCGTACCAATTGCCCAAACAGGCTCGTAAGCGATAATAATACGTTCCATATCCGAAACTGTCAAACCGTCCAATGCGCCGACGAGTTGCTTTTTAACAACCGTTTCCGCATTTCCCGCTTCTCTTTCATCAAGCATTTCACCAACGCAGACAATCGCCGTCAAGTTTTCGGACAACGCGGCTTTTGTTTTTTTGTTAACAGAATCATCGGTTTCACAATAAAACTGCCGCCTTTCCGAATGCCCGACGATAACGTGCGACGCACCGACATCTTTTAACATTTCGGCGGAAACTTCGCCGGTGTTTGCGCTTTGCTTTGTTTCGGACGCACAGTTTTGTGCCGAAACTTTTATATTCGAGCCTTCGAGTCTGTCGGCAATCGTTTTTAAATGAACGTAAACCGGCGCAACAACGATTTCGCAATGATTTGCATTTGTCGTCAAAGACTTTAATTTCAACGCCGTATCAACCGCTTCGCCAAGCAGTTTATACATTTTCCAATTTCCCGCAATGACAGGTTTTCTCATAAATAATTCACCAATATCTGTAATTCTACATATTCCAGTGAATTTATCCACTCTTTGAATAAGGATAATTCAAGAGAAAAATGAGTTGGCTCGAATTACGATAAAAATTTATTTTATTGCACTTAAAAGTTTCTGAATATAATTTTTTATAGCCGATTTGGAATATCGGCGGTTTTCCGGCGAGTTTGAATCAGCAAAAGACAGGTGAATTTCTTCCTGAGGTAACTTGCTCAAAACATTTTTTTGGACGACTTTTAAATCGTTAAGTAAATCGAAGGCATTTTGATAGCGTTTATCAGCATTTTTAGCCAAAAGTCTGGTAAGTATTTGTTTGATTTCGGGAATTTTTTTAATATCAGGCGGAAAATTCGGTTCAGTCAATAAAATTAATGCCTGCACGTCGCTCGGAGTTTCGCCGACGAAAGGTCTTTGTCCAAACAGCATTTCATAAAGCATCACACCCAGACTCCACAAATCGGTTCGCGCATCGAGAGATTTGCCGCGCACTTGTTCGGGCGACATATAACTGACTGTTCCGATTATCAAACCCGGCGATGTTTCAAGCGAATCTTTAGAGTTCACAGTTCTCGACGGATTTTTTGAATCGAACATTTTAGCCAATCCGAAATCCAAAATTTTTACTAACCAATCATCCGTAATCATTATATTTTCAGGCTTAATATCACGATGTATGATGTCGGCTCGATGTGCGGTCAGCAAAGCATTGACGACTTGGATGGAAATTTCAAAGGCTTTTGCGATGGATATTTCTTTCGATTTTATCAACTGCCGCAAGGTTTTCCCCTGAATATATTCCATTGCGATAAAAAATCTGTCTTTGGCTTTGCCGAATTCATAGATATGTGCAAAATTCGGATGCGAAATGGCGGAGGCAGCCTTTGCTTCGCGTTGGAAACGCAGTATTCTTTCATCGTTCTCGGACAAAGAAAACGGGAGAACTTTGAGCGCGGCAAGACGTTCGAGATTTTTGTCCTTCGCTAAAAAAACAACGCCTGTGCCGCCGCGACCTAAAACACTTAAAAGCTGATATGAAGCAAAATCGGGTTGTTCTAAAAGACTTATCGGGTCGGAAGCCAATAATTTTGTTCCAAGTTCAAAAACCGGCTGGCTGAGAAAATTTTCGCTGTTTTCCGCTTCTTCTATCAAGCTGATAACTTCCTGAAATAAAGCATCATCCTCTTTACAAACGGATAGTACATATTCGTGTCTCTGTTCGGGAGGCAACAAAATAGTGCGATTGAAAATCGTTTCAATATTTTCCCACTGAACCGCTTGCATAAAAGAGTAGCGAAAAGCTATTTGGAAATTGTATCGCTGATATTGCGGCAATGTCGGATTATTTTATGATTAAAATCGGATGTTGCTTTACAAATTCATAAATATAAAGTTGTTTCGGTAAATAGGAAATGAAACAAATTTCAAATAGCTTTTTTCAAGCCTAAATTTTGTTTTTATAAAATCTTAGCAGAACAAATGCAAATTATTGTTCTATTCAAAGTGTTTTTAAATATCTCGTTAAGAAATACGCAATAATAATTTGTTTCCTAAAAAGTCTTCTTAAATTTAATCATCTAAACGCCGGTATAAGTCGTTACAGGAAAAGTTTTTCTTTTATTTTTGCCTTGAATTTCCCGACCAAGCCAAGCCTTTGCCAATCTCCAATGGACTGCAACTGTTACGGAAGCATAACCTAAAACCGTGCCGATTTCGGCAATAGTCAAACCGCCGAAATAGCGCAATTCAACAATCGAACCTTTGATCGGATCAATCTCGGAAAGACGATTTAGAGCTTCGTCGAGAGCAATTAATTCTTCGGATTTTTGCTGTGTTAAAACGCAAACATCTTCCAGACTAACGTGCTGAAAACTTCCACCGCGTTTAGCACACGAGCGGTCACGCGCATATTTTAGTAAAATCCGCCGCATAATCTGCGCCGTCAAAGCGTAAAAATGTTTTCGGTTTTGCCAATTGACCGAATGCTGATTATTCAGTTCAATATAGGCTTCGTTAATGAGTGCCGTTGTTTGAAGAGTATGATTAAGATTCTCATTACTCATATAACTATGAGCAATGCGTCTTAATTCCTGCTCCACCAGCGGCAGCAAAACTTGTAGTGAGTCTTCGTCGCCATCACTCCAAGCTCTCAAAAGTCCGGTAATATTTAGGCTTTCATTCATTTAGGTTTCACCTCTAAAAGTTCGGTTATTTATAATAATCGCTTCAAAACAAGATAAGTTTTAACGCGATGTTATCCATTAAAATAAAGATTCGCTTATTCTGTAACATATTATAAGTTTAATAGTCAAGGTTTTTTTGTTTTTTTGAATTTGCTTAAAAAAATAAGTAAAAATTAAGTAAATAAGTAAGGAAAGAAAAAGTTCGGATTTGGTAAATTTTAGCTTGACTAAAATTTTCCTTTTCGGCTACTATTAGCTTTCCGAAAAATTTTGTTGAAACAATATCTTTAATTTCAATAGAAAACAATGGCTTTAAAAACCGAACGGAAAGTTTTCATAAAATTTTCTTTGCTTTTTTATAAAAAATTGTATATGTTTTAATAAATTTTCGGACGTTGTATGTAGCCAAAAATTTTTTTTTGCAAAAGTTGTGAACTTTAACAGTCTTATTAGTAATTTGTTAAAGTAACGCAATAGTTCTATTGGCGGATTTAACGAGGGCTTGTGGTGTTTTTTGATTTTAACTTTCCTACCGCACCGCAAAACTTTGATATTTCTTCCAATTCAATCAAAATTTAATTGCCGATCTGAACCAAGTTTTTTTACATTTCAATTAAACTATTTTTTGGAAAATTGTGGAAATTGGTACTTTTGCATTAACGAATGCAAAATTTCAGGCTGGCATATTGTGACCAGTTAAATCAAAATAAGGAAGGATTACCAAATGAAAAAGAATACTCGAAAAACTTTTTACCTCATGACATTCTTCGCCATTGCGGCGATGGTTGCCATGAGCTTCTTAGTTTTGCCGAACTTTAATAGTTCAGGCACGGTTTCAGCTCAAAAAGCTGAAGTAAATACGGAAGTAGCGACAGCAGATATGATCGCTATCGCAACAAACATTAAATCGGCGGGCAGTTTTGCTGTTTTTGCCGACAGAGGAATTTCCGATACCGGGCTTTCCCAAATTAAAGGTGATGTAGGCGTTGCCGGCAAAGGCGCACAAGTTAATCTTGACAGCGCAGTTGTTCAAGGAAACAGCTATGTTGACCCGAGTGACGCACTTCGCGCACAAAAAGATTTAGCGGCATCATTCAACGCTTTAAACCAATTGCCTTGTCAGGAATTGGCTGATTCGGAACTCGGCGGAAAAAGATTCACGCCGGGCGTTTATTGTGTTTCGTCAGCTCGTTTAGCCGGACAAGCCATTATGGATGCTCAAAATGACCCAAGTGGTGTTTTCATTTTTAGAGTATCCGGCTCGTTCAACACGAAAACAGGTTCGAGCATCGAACTTGCTAATCGTGCTGTTCCCGGAAATGTCTATTTCGTAGCAAGCGATTCAGTAAATGTTGGAAACGGTTCCAGCATCAAAGCAAGCATCTTTGCAGAAAACGACGTTAAAGTAGCTGACGGTTCAACCATCAACGGCAGAATTTTGTCGCTCAAAGGCGGCGTTTCGTTAAGCAATGACAGCGTTCAATTGGCTGACGGTTTCATCGAAATTTGTAAAGTTGTTGATCCTAATGGTGCTGGCAACGGCGACTTAGTCGGTAGAATTTTCCGTTTCACCGTTCCCGGTGTCAACGGCGGAAACTTTATCGAAGTTCAGGCTAACCAGTGCGCCGGTCCTTTCTTGGTTCCTGGAGCAGGTAATGTTGTTGTTACAGAAGACAACAATTCTCGTCTGCCGGGTTCTGCAACATTGAGAGCGGGTAACTTTCAATTAACTAATGTTACACAGATCAATGTTCAACAGGGAGCAGCCAATGCCGTAACCGGATTTAATCTTCCGTTACGCACAGCTAACGTAACCGTTCCGATGGGCGGAATCAATGATGGGGTTACAGTTCAGTTCACCAACCAATTTGCAATCGTCGGTTTTATCGAAATTTGTAAAAACGGAATGGACTCGGATACTACCGGAACCTTTACTTTTACGGTTGCCGGAGTTCCGCAGCAAACCAGTAATCCTTCATCACCGCTTCAACAGTTCACCGTACCGACCGGGTTATGTGGCGGACTGATTACAGTAACAGCTCCAAGTAATGGTACCGGAACCCCGCGAACAGGTACAGTTCAAGTTACCGAATTGGCGCGAGTCGGATTCTTCTTTGTTACGGCAACGACCGATCCGTCGGAAAGACTGCAATCAATTCAAATTGTAAACAGTAACACGGTAGCCGGCAGAGTAAACGCAACGATTTTTGAAGCAGGTGACGCAAGAAATCAAACCAGAATTAACTTCTTCAACAGAACCAACGCGGCACAAGTTAAAGTATGTAAAATTGCCGGTGCAGGTATTCCTGAAGGAACCGTGTTTAACTTTACAGTTTCAGGATTTGCTCCTGTGTTTGGCGGAGACGGTGCATTTACACAACAAGCGATTTCCAGAAACTTCAATGTAGCAGCCGGTTTGTCAGCTAACAACGGCGGTTGTAGATTCGTTCCTACCGGCACAGGTGTTCCGGCTTCGAATGAGGACGTTACCAGACAAAACTTCGTAGTCGGAACAGACGTAACAGTTACGGAAAATGGACCGCTTACAATTGGTGGTGATGAGGTAAGAGTTGGAAGAATCACTTCTTCAAGCAGTTTCACATCAGTCGGAAGTGACTCAAGTTGTAATCAGGGCAGATTTCCGCCTTCATCTACAAGTGGTCCGAACATCTTTTTCCCGTTAAACGGTACCTGCAGAACAGTTGTAGTTCCGGTTCGCAGCCGAGAAGTTGTAGTTGAATATACCAACTTCCGCTTTGCACCGGGACAGTTGAAGATTTGTAAAATTGCTGGAAGAAATGTTCCACTTGACAATTCACCTACGGCTCCTTCGGTCTTTACCTTCGATGTTACATTTGACAGACTGCAAGGATTTATCCCGGGAGCTGTGCGCACAGAAACCATCACCTTAACCGTTCCGGCAGGTCCGGCGGCACAGGGCGGCTTCTGTAGAGTTGTTAATGGTCCTTTCGGTCCGAACTTCGGCGGTTTCGGTACATTCAACGTCGGTTCGGTCGTAACCGTTACCGAAAGAGCCGAAGCCGACACAAACGTAACCGGTATCAGAACAACCAGCGGCGGACCTATCACAGCTAATCTGGCTGGCAGATCCGCACAGTTGACCATGCTGGCAGGAACACAGCAAGCTGGTGGTCCTTTCACACTCGGAACAACCGAAGTTGAATTCACCAACTCGGCGGTTCAAGCTGAACCGTTAAGAGCTTCAACGGCATACGATTTTGACGGCGATTTGAAAGCCGACATTTCGGTATTCCGTGATGGTAACTGGTATCTGAACCGCTCGAAAGACGGTTTCACCGCCAGACAGTTCGGTTCGACGGGTGACAAACTCGTTTCGGCTGACTATGACGGTGACGGCAAAGCTGACATCGCTGTTTTCCGCGCTGACGCTACCAAAGGCTATTTCTACATTCTGAATAGTTCTACAGGTAACTTTAGCTGGACACAGTTCGGTGTTAACTCTGATGTTGCAGTCGTAGGCGACTATGACGGCGACAAGAAAGCTGACATCGCAGTTTATCGTGATGGTAAAAATGCCGGAGACCCAAGCTACATCTATTATCGTCCGTCAGGCACACCGGGTGCTGACTTCGTTACTATTCAATTAGGCGCGAAAGGTGACATTCCTGTTGTAGGCGACTACGATGCCGACGGCAAAACAGATGCCGCTGTCTATCGTCCGTCAAACGGAACATGGTATATGTTGAGATCAACTGCCGGATTTACCGGAATGCAGTTCGGTATCTCAACCGACGTTCCTGTTCCTGCTGATTTCGACGGCGACGGCAAAACGGATGTTGCGGTTTATCGCGGCGGAACTTGGTATATCATGCAGTCAAGCAAAGGCTTCACCGGAGTTCAATTCGGTATGGCTACCGATATGCCTGTCCCGGCTGACATTGACGGCGACGGCAAAGATGATATTACGGTCTTCAGAGGCGGAACTTGGTATTGGTTAAACAGTAAAGACGGAAGCTTCCAAGGAATCAACTTCGGTCTTGGCACTGACATACCGGTATTCTGCCCTGCAGTTCACCAGTAATTATTAGGTTCGGTTTTATAACCGATAGGATTAGAGTCCCGATTGTAGAAATGCAGTCGGGACTCTTTTTTGTTTGAAAGGCAATTCAATAGATTGCTAAAGCTTTCTCAAGATAATGCTAAAATCATTATGGTAAGTTCGTTAAGTTAGTCAGAACCGTCTGCGGTAGCGGACGGTTTAACGTCGTGTTTCGAAAGTTTGACGACATTTCAAAATGTTAATCTTCAACCACTCGCTACCGCAGACGGTTCTGACTTAACACACCAAATAAAGTGGTTTTGGTATAATAATCAAAAAGCTACAGGCTTACGCCCGTAGCCTAACTCTTTCATCCGCAATCGGACTAAAGAAAACACAAATCAAAACACACCATTTTCAATGGTATTGGTATAACAACAAAAAATAAGTCCGTACCTTTCTATCAAAGATACGGACTTATTTAATTCAAGCTGTAAAATTTAATCGTGGGTTATCTTTCATCTAAAGCACTGACACCGGGCAGAATATCTCCGGCTAAAAATTCAAGAGTTGCTCCGCCGCCGGTTGAGATATGTGAGATTTTGTCGGCAAGTCCGGCTTGATTGACAGCCGAAACCGAATCGCCGCCGCCGACAATTGAAGTTGCGCCGTTTTCAGTCGCTTCGGCAACGGCTTCGGCAATCGCAATCGTCCCTTCGTCAAACGGTTTTTCCTCAAACATTCCCATCGGACCGTTCCAGACAATTGTTTTTGCGCCTTCCAACGCCTTTTTGAAAATCCCGACAGTTTCCGTGCCGATGTCCAAACCGACCAAACCCGTATTGGTAAAATCAACGGGAATCGTTTTGCGCGAATTGAGCGGATCATAACTGTCAACTACTTGATGATCCGTCGGTAAAATAAGTTCTACGCCCTGCTCTTGCGCCATTTTTTCCATTTCCCTCGCCTTCGGCATCATTTCATCTTCAACAAGAGATTTGCCGACCGTGTAGCCGTTTGCTTTGAAAAATGTATAAGCCATTGCGCCGCCGATCAGCAATTTATCAACTTTGCGCTCGATCAAAGATTCGATAACCGGAATTTTATCGGAAACCTTCGCGCCGCCTAGAATCGCCACAAAAGGTCTTTCGGGATTATTTAACGCTTTGCCGAGAAAATCCAACTCTTTTTCCATCAATAAACCGGCAACCGAATCTTCGACGTACTTTGTAATTCCGGCAGTCGAAGCGTGTGCGCGGTGCGCCGTGCCGAATGCATCATTTACATAAACATCAGCAAATTCGGCGAGTTGTTTGGCAAAATCGTCGTCATTTGCTTCTTCTCCGGCGTGAAGTCTGAGATTTTCCAAAAGCAGCACTTCGCCTTCTTTTAATTGATTTACTTTTTCTTTGACTGCTTCGCCAACACAATCCTGAGCAAAAAACACTTTATCGTTTTTAACTTCGGCTTTGCCTAATGCAGTTCCGTTTTTCGGCATTTCGACGGGTTCATCGCCGCGACTCGAAACGTCTTGAAATTCAGGCAGACGGCGCAGATATTCATAAACGGGTTTAAGCGAATATTTGCTTTCATCGTATGGCATTCCCTTTTCTTCGGCTTTCTTTTTGTCTTTGATCGGTCTGCCGAGATGCGAAGCCAAAATAACCTTCGCGCCGTTTTCCACCGCATATTTTATCGTCGGCAACGCGCCTAAAATCCGCGTGTCGTCTTCGATTTCGCCGTTTTTGATCGGCACATTAAAATCCACGCGGATAAAAACTCGCTTGCCATTGATGTTTATATCTTTGATTGTTTTCTTATCCATAACGATTATTATTTGGAAAGTGTTTTTGAAACAGGATAAACAAGATATGCCGGATTCAAGAGCAGTTCTTGAATTGATTTATCCTTTATATCCTGTCCATCCTGTTTAAATTTATACTTTTATAAGCCTTTGTCGGCAATAAATTTCACCAAATCGCGCACACGGCACGAATAGCCCCATTCATTGTCATACCACGAAAGAATTTTGACCATTGTGCCGCCGATTACCTTTGTATTTTCCGCGTCAACGATTGATGAATGCGGATTTCCGCGAAAATCAATAGAAACGAGAGGTTCTTCGCAAAATGCGAGAATTCCTTTCATTTCTTCGTTTGCCGCATCCTTTAAAACGCGATTGACTTCTTCGGTTGTGGTTTCCTTTTCGAGATTCATCACAACATCAACGAGCGACACATTCGGAGTCGGAACGCGGACAGAAATTCCGTCAAACTTCCCTTTCAAATCGGGAATAACGAGCGCGACGGCTTTTGCCGCGCCGGTTGAAGTCGGAATCATCGAAAGACCGGCGGCACGGGCGCGTCGCAGGTCTTTGTGCGGCAAATCAAGCAATTGCTGGTCATTTGTATAAGAATGAATCGTGTTCATCAAAGCATTTTTGATGCCGAATTTTTCGTGAATAACCTTCGCTACCGGCGCAAGACAATTCGTTGTGCAGGAAGCGTTTGAAATTATATTATGCTTTGCCGGATCATAAACTTCTTCGTTCACACCAAGCACGATTGTAACGTCTTCGCCTTTGGCGGGCGCGGAAATGATGACTTTTTTGACCGAACCACGCAGATGTTTCGCAGCGTCTTCCGCTTTTGTAAATCGTCCCGTTGCTTCGATAACGATTTCCGCGCCGACTTCTTCCCAAGGAATTAAAGCCGGGTCTTTTTCGCTGAAAACCTTAAAACTTTCGCCTTCTACATTGATCGTGTCGCCGTCGGCGGAAATGTCTTGATCGAGATTTCCCATAACCGAGTCATATTTTAATAAATGCGCCAGCGTTTTCGTGTCCGTCAAATCATTGACCGCGACAAAATCAAGATCCTTATCGCCGAGCGCAGCCCGCATCACATTGCGCCCGATGCGCCCAAAACCGTTAATTCCTACTTTAATTGCCATATTTTAAGTTTTCTCCTGTAATATATTTGTGTAATAAAATTTGAAAATAAATTATCTTCTGATAAAGTTCAAAATTTCACATCTTTAATAAGTATAAACGATGAATCGAAATTTGGTTAATCCGCGCCGAATCCAAATAAATGAAACAATCAAAATCTTTTCAGCGTAGAAAAACATTGAGTTTATTATCTATTTAGTTTTAATTATTTCAAAAACCCGGAGTCATTTTTAATGAAACTAGCAAAGCGTTTTATATTTTTATATTGTCTGTGTGTCTTGATTTTAGGCTCTAACGCTGTGGAAACTTTCTCACAGACGGAAGATTCCGCTCCGCAGATTGCAAAAAATAAAGTCGAAACGGAAGAAAATTCTTCACAAAACGATGCTGAAAATTCAATTGCCGTCAGCCCGAAAACCACTGAAACAACCGCGAACAATTATTCAAATATCTTGAATCGAGCCGGTGTGCAGACGGCGCAGACTTTGCCGCTTTCGCTTAATGAAGCGATTCGTAAAGCATTGGAAAATAATAACAGCATTGAAGTTGCGCGTAGCGATGTCAGAATTCAGGAATCTCAATTGCGTTCGCTTTTCGGAAGTTACGATCCGATTCTTTCGACGACTCCGACGTTTTCACGAAGTTCGACAACCGGCTCGACGGCTTCCAACGATTTCCGTCTAAATGCCGGAGTTGACAAACTTATTCGTCCCGGCGGCGGCAGAATTACTTCGTTTTTTAACAACAGTCAAACCGGCAGAAACTCGCAGAATAATACGTCTTTTGCTCAAACTTCGTCGCTCGGAACTTCTGCCAGCACGACTTATTTGAGTAATTTGGGGATCAATTACACACAGCCGCTTTTTCGGAATTTCACAATTGATAATACACGGCGGCAGATAAAAATTCAGCGCAAACGGCTGCAACAGTCGGATGCCGATTTTCGCCGTCAGACAATCGAGATTATTACGCAGGTGCAGCGTGCTTACTGGGATTTGGTTTTTGCACTGCGCGACCAGCAAAATCGTTTGGCAAATTTGAATTTATCAAAAGAAAATCTGCGGCAGGTCGAAGCCAGAATCGAAGCCGGAGCCGCTGCGCCGCTGGCTCGCGCCGAAGTCGCCACCGAACTCGCCCAGCGTGAAGGCGATGTTTTGCTTGCGACGCAGCAGGTTTCAGTGACGGAAAACACTTTGAAAACGCTCCTTTTACGCGATCCGACTGCGCCGGAATGGTCGCAGTCGCTCGTTCCGGTTGATAAACCGATAATAACCGATGAGCCGATTGTGGTTGATGATGCCGTTAAAGACGCGATTGAAAACCGCCCGGAACTGAGTCGTCTGCGTCTGCAAAAGGAAATCAATACGATTGATGTAGATTATTTCAAAAATCAAACAAAACCGCAGATTGATCTCGTTTCGTCGTTTTCGCTCGGCGGTCTGGCATTGTCGGGTGGAAATTTGTCAACGACTTCGGCATTTCCGATTATTGTTCCCGGCGTTGTTACCAATGCCGATTCTTTTCTGCTTTCGCAAATAAACATTCTGCGTGCCGCCCAAAATCCGGCGTTGCCGCCGCTTGACGTAAATAATATTCCGCAAGTTACACCGCAAGGAACACCGAATTTTCTCAGCGGCGGTTCATTTCAAGCGTTGAGAAATCTTTTCCGTTCCGATTCGCCGAATTATTCGGTCGGCGTTACGTTTTCATTCCCGTTGGGAAATCGAACCGCCAAAGCAAATCTGGCAGGCGCGAGAATTCAGCAGCAGCAAACCGACGCTTCGATGCGTTTGCAGGAACAAACCGTCGTTGCCGAAGTCCGCAACGCCGTGCAAGCCGTTGAAACCGCACGGCAAAGAGTGTTCACAGCACGTCGGGCAGTTGCAAACGCGGAGATTCAACTCGCCGGAGAGCAAAAACTCTTCGAAGTCGGACGCTCGACGACATTTTTGCTTTTCCAGCGCGAAAACACTTTAACCAATGCGCGAAACTCGGAAATCCGCGCCGAAACCGATTACAATAAGGCATTATCAGATTTGCAAAGAGCCACATCAACAACTTTTCGCTTAAACAACATCGAAGTTGATTCACCGATAGACAAATAAAAGGGTGAAGGATAAAGGATAAAGGCGAAAGTAAAAGAAAGTTTTTTGAGTTTACACAATTTAGCAGTAATGCCGCGATAAATTTCTTACTTTCCCCTTTCGCCTTCATCCTTCATCCTTTACTAAAACGCCCACCAGCCTTTGTAAAATTGAATAACAAAAACGGCGAGAAAAAGAATTGACCAAACTGTAAAAAAAATATTCGCCCACCAATTTCTGACAGCTAAAAAACCCGCCAGAATAAATATCGGAAACATCGTCAGAGTGTAGCGCGGAACACTTAGGACAAAAGAAGTGCTGACAAAAAGAAGCCAATTGCCGACCATCCAAACGCGGTAGGAATTTCTCAGATAACGCCAACCGACAATCGTTGCGAACAATCCGATAAAAACAAAAAGAAATTCCTGCACGCCGGTCATTTGTGCGTCAGTCGGTTTGTTGTTGTAAATTTTTTTAAATGTTTCCCAAATACCTTCCCAGGGAAATCTAAAATATCTAAACCAATGTTCACGCTGATAAGTCATAAACATCGTCGGATTTCCGGTTACGAAATAATTTATCGCTAAATATATGCTGAAACCGAATGGAATAATCAATAATGCCAGCCACTTGCGATTAAATTTTTCATTTTCGTTATATTCATTCCAAACTTCAAAGGCGAGCGCGGGAAACAAAAGCAAACCGTTGACGCGCGTCAGACAAGCCAAACCGCCCAAAATTCCGGCAAAAATCCAAAACCTTTTACGGGCGGCGAGAAAACTTCCGATGCACAAACTCAAAAAAAGGCTTTCCGTGTATGGAATATGAAGAAAATAACTCGTCGGGAAAATAAACAAAAACAATACGGAAAATTGAGCGATTTTTTCTGAATAATCGAGGCGGACAAGTTCTCTGAAAACAAATCCGAGCGCGATTGTGGCGATGCCGGAAACGATAAACGCGCTGATTAAATAATCTCTGAAGACAATTTGAAACAAAGCGATCAAAGCCGGATAAATCGGAAAAAAGACGATCAAAAACCTGTCATCGCCGTAACCCGCGTAACCGTTTTGAGCAATATTCAGATAATGAACCGCGTCCCAACGATTCCAATTTGCGAAATAATCGTAAAACGTATTTATCGGCTGATCGGTAATTATTTGATAACTTTGTGCGGCAAAAGTGAGAATTAAAATTTTCGTGAGCAAAACCGTCATTAAAACTTTGCCGTTAAACCAACTCTGCTTTTTTATTTTACTTTGAGCCATAAAAATTCAGTTCGGGATTCAATAAAATCATTATCTTTGGAAATTACTAAAAGTAAAATGCGGCAATCTTAATTTTATGTTTTGCGTGAAGTTTGCGACAATCTCAGTTGTGAAAATTTCCGCCGTCATTATCGCTTACAACGAAGAAAAAAACATCGCCGAAGCTATCAAATCAGTCGCTTGGGCGGATGAAATTTTAGTTGTTGATTCGGAAAGCACCGACAAGACGAGAAAAATTTCCGAATCTCTCGGCGCAAAAGTTTTAGTCGAAAAATGGCAGGGTTTTTCTGAACAAAAACAATTTGCAATTGACAACGCCGCGCACGATTGGATTTTCAGTCTCGATGCCGACGAGCGTGTTTCCGACGAATTAAAGACCGAAATTCTGCAATTAAAAAATACGCTTGAAAACGAATTAGCCGACGGTTACAAAATTCCGCGTCTGTCGTTTTATATGAACCGTCCGATTCGGCATTGCGGCTGGTATCCAGATTGGCAGCTTCGTTTTTTTGACCGCCGCAAAGGAAAATGGAAAGATGTTTTGATTCACGAATCCGTGCAAATGCAGGAAAACGCTAAAGTTAGAAAATTGAAAGGCGATATTTTGCATTACACCATTGAAAATGTTTCACATCATCATAAAATGATCGGAATCCGCTATGCGCCGCTCGCCGCACGGCAAATGTTTGAACGCGGAAGGCGAACTTCCCTCTTGAAAATTTACACCGCCGGAACAACGGCATTTCTTCAAACTTACGTCTTAAAAGCCGGATTTCTCGACGGTTTGGCGGGTTTTACCATTTCCCGCTTCGCCGCACATCACGCATTTTTGAAACATCTGCTTTTGTGGGAAATGCAGGTAAAAAGTGGAAAAGTGAAAAGGTGAAAAGGTTTAAAAGTTTTGCCTGACAATCTCAAATCTCTTCTACTTTTTCACATTTTCACTTTTAAACCTTTTCACCTTATTAGCATTGCAACTATTAAATTTTTACAAACATCAAACGCTTGTAGTTTCCAGAAGTTCTGCGATATATTTATCAAGAGGTGCCTGTTTGGTTTCAGGCATAAATTTTATGAAAAACATACTTTACATATTTTCCGCAATCGTTATTTTTTCCGTCGCGGCTTTTGCACAAAAAGGCATTGACACACAAACGGAAAAAATCAAACAGGAAGGCAGTTCGACTAATCCGCAGACGAATACCCGCACCAATAATCCGACTGCTCGCTCTATTGATTGGGGCAAAGGCAAAACCAAAGTTCGTCAACCACTGGCAAATCCGTATCGCTTGAATTCACGCCGCGACGTTTTGGTCGGCAATATCACAGATGTTTTAAAGGAAAAGAAAATTGTCATTGATGAAGCCGCATCGAGAATAAAAGACGGAATTATCATTACCGAACCATTTGTTTTTGCCAAAGGCGCAATTATTACAAATACCGAACTCAACCGTTATGCCGATTTGCCGAATTCGGACACTGCTTGGACACGCGGACGATATACTTTGACTATTGAAGTTCAGTCAATTGACGGCGTTCAAAACAATGTTTCTGTAACGGCAAAGGTCGAAGGACGTTCGGAAAACGGTTTGCGTTCCGAGTGGACGACTTTGCAAAGTTCCGGCTCGGCGGAAGATGAGTTTTTGGTGAAATTGGTCGAGATGATTACCGGAATTTCTCCTGATGCACAACAGGTCGATAATTAAGTAGAGATATGTTTTTCAATTTTCCCCGTTTAATTTTTGCAGTTCTGCTGATTTCAGCGGCATCAATTTGTGCATTGGCACAATTTCCCGATACCGAGCCGAGTAAAGAAGATTATCCGAAAACTGTCAAAGAAACTCTTGCCAAAGGTCGGATTGACCGCGAAAAAAAGGATTTTCAACAGCTAATCGAACGCGGCGAAGAAGCCGCCAAAATCAGCGGTGAAATCAGCAAATCTTTTGCCAAATACAATAAGTTTTCTTCCGACGATCAGAAAAAATTAGACCGTTTAGAAAAACTCGTCAAAAAAATCCGCAGTGAACTCGGCGGAGATGATGACGATTCTGTTGAAGACAAACCTTCTTCAATTTCCGCCGCCGTTAAAACTTTGCAGGATACGACCGGGAATTTGGTAAATATGATAAAAAAAAGCACTCGTTACAGTGTTTCCGTGACGGCAATCGAAAGTTCAAACGCACTGTTGAAAATTGTCCGCTTTATTCGGTTCGGCAGTTAGCTTAATTTAATTCTATGATAAAATTCAGCCTTAAATTATTACCATTAACATTAATTTTCGGCTGTTTTTTAATGCCTGTTTTTGCTCAGGACGAAGACGAAGTTATAAATATCGAATCTTCCGTCGTCATCTTAAATGCCGCTATCAGCGACAACGACGGCAGAACCGTTTCGGGTTTGAAACAAACTCAGTTCAAGATTTTTGAAGATGGAAAAGAGCAGAAAATTGATTTTTTTCAATCCGAAGAAACGCCGTTTGCGGCGATAATTTTGCTCGACACTTCGGGCAGTATGGAGCAGCGCGTTTCGATGGCGCGTTCCGCCGCGATAAATTTTCTCGACGGATTACGTGCCGATGATGTCGCCGCGATTTATAATTTCGATTCAAAAGTTTCGCTCGTGCAGGAATTTTCCAACAGCCGTGACATTACGCATAGAATTTTTGATTTGAAGGCGGACGGTTACACGGCATTAAACGACGCGGTTTATCAAGCCGCACAGGAACTCGGCAAACGTCCTGAAAAGCGGAAAGCAATCATTGTTCTTTCGGACGGCGCGGACAATAAAAGCGGACGTTCCGCCGACAAAGTCTTAAAAGCCGCACTTGCCGAAAATGTAACGATTTACACGGTTGATATGTCGGCGATAGACACCGGCGGACGTGAACGAATGCAAAGCCAGGGCGCGTTAAAAAACTTTGCCGAGAAAAGCGGCGGCTATTTTGTCGCAACACCCGGCGGCGCGGCAATGCGCGATGCTTTCAAGGGAATTGTCGAAGAACTCGGCGTTCAATACACGCTCGGTTATCAGCCTTCAAACACAAAAAAAGACGGCAAATGGCGAAAAATCGAAGTGCGCGTCGCCCGTCCGAATCTCAATATAAGAACGCGCAAAGGCTACAACGCTCCAAAAGAAAAATGATGAATGTGAAATTACATCCATCATTTCAGATTATTAAATTACCGGAATTTATTTTACTTTGAACCCGGCTTTTTGCTTTTAGCAGAAGTTGTTCCATCGTCAAAATTTTCGTCGCCGCCTAAAACAAAAGTTAAAACCATTACGACTTTATATTCTTTGATACTTCCGCCATCAATTCCAACTTCCTGTTCCTTTATCCACGCGCCTCGAATATTTTTGATGGTTTGCGACGCTTTTTTTACACCTTGGCTGATTGCGTCTTCAAAACTTTTAGTTGATGTTGATGAAATTTCGATATTTTTTGCTACTGACATAGTTTTTTCTCCCTGATTGTTGATTTATTTCTTACAAATGGTGTTGTTGCAATATTATATGGTATCGCACACAGTCATTTCAAATATTAAAAGTTTCTTTTTCGTCCTCATTTTCATCATCGTCGTGAATCAAATTCCCGCTTTCATCAATCGCATCTTCATCAATCAAATCTTTTTGCGGCGTTTTTCTGCCCGGCTGCGGCGCGTGTTCGGGATGTTCACCGACCATTTCCAAATTTTCTCCCTTGTGTTCGTCTAAAACCTTTTTATCGTGGGCAATATCTCTTTCGTCCGGCATTTTTATTTTCTCCTCAATTTTATTACACAAAAATTTAACTATTCGACGTGGCGTTGTTGCATAAATCAGAAAGATTTATGCAACAACGCCGGTGTAAATTATCAAATTCAGACTGTTTCGTAATCCTCTTTTTCCTCATCAATCAAGTAAGGAGTAACAGTCGGTTTATCCAAATCTTCTTCCAAAACTTTCGCAATTACCGGCAAACTCAAACTGCGGGTCTTGCCGATGCGCGGAACTTCTTTGCCTTTGGCATAAACTGCGTGTCGTCCATTATCTTTATACCATTCGCTCAAACTTGCAGTTTTGTTCATCTCCTCGACGATTTGCCGCCAGCCGACACCGGTATTGTAAGCGCAAAAGGAAATCTCGCCTTCCTGTGTTCCATAAGGAATAACACACATTTCCGTTCGCCGAAAATCGTAATTGAATAAATCCTGAAACCACATTCCTTCGACACACAAAACGCGCCACATATCATCAGCATCATTTTTCGACTGCGTTTTCATTCTATCATTACGATCCGAATTTGAATCCGCCGACGAAGGTTTGAAAAGATTCAAAATTTGCGAAACGGGAAAACCTTCCGGTGCGGCTTCTGCGTCGTAATTTCTCATAATCGCCATTCCGAGCTGCGCCATCGTCAATTTTTTGCCGCGAGCCGTGTCGGTAATCGTCGAAACGTCCTTCATAAACTGTTCGTAATTAAAAAAATCAAACAGCGAAGTCATCGCGCCCGTGTTTTTATTAACGACAATCAGCGTAAAAATTCCGCAATTCGGATGACAATTACACGACGACCAACCCCACGGAGCATCTGCACCTTGCAGCATATCCATTACAGAAGTGAAAGCGGAATAAGAACTTAAAGGAAACCAATCGCGCAGCGGCTGCAAAGTTCCGTCAAGTTGATCTTTCAAATCGTGCGTCATACCAGCAAGCGTGTAACGCTGTGCGATGCGAACTTCGTCCGAAACATCTTCGTCGCGTCCGGTGAACGAAACCGGCTGAAACGCAATCGTCTGAACTTTATCAATATTCTGCGCCGCAAATTTCACGATGTCGCCGATTGCGTCATTATTTATCGTATTAACAATCGTCGTAACGAGCGTAACTTTAATGCCGACGGACGCGAGATTTTCAATCGCTTTTAATTTGACATCAAACAAATTTCCAACGCCGCGATGTTCATTTTTTTCTTCCGAAGTTCCGTCAAATTGCAGATAAACGCCGTGTTGTCCGGCTTCTTTCGCCGCTTTGCAAAATTCAATGTCTTCGGCATAACGAATGCCGTTCGTTGCGGCTAAGATGCGATAAAATCCGATCTTTTTCGCATAAGCGACCGATTCCAAAAAGTGCGGCGCAATCGTCGGTTCGCCGCCGGAAAACAAAATAATAATTTGACGGCGCGGTTTGAACGAAATCGCGTTATCTAAAATCTGTTTCGTGTCTTCAAACGTCGGTTCGTGAACGTAACCGACTTGATTCGCGTCCATAAAACACGGGTTGCACATCATATTACAGCGGTTCGTCAAATCAACCGTCAAAACCGCGCCGCGCCCGAATTTGATGTCTGAAGTGCCGTGATGATGAACGTGCTTGTCTTCCGCCGCTTTGAAATCTCGCCCGTAAAACAGCGATTCGATGCGTTCCAAAAACGCCGGATCAGTCGCCATCACGTCCACAAATTCGCCGTGCGTCGGACAGGTTTTCTTCATCAAGACCTGCCCGTTTTCTTCGACAATCTGCGCCTTAATTTCGCCCGGATGCGAATTCATCAAAATCTCAAGCGGGATCGTTTTATCAATCACGCCGTTCCGCACGTTTTTTACGCAAGTTGGACAAAGTGAATCCGTTTCACGCGGAAAACCAAGCGGCGGCGCGGTTCGTTCGTAAGATTTCAAAAGCGGTTCAGCTGCCCAATTCGGCGTAATTGATTCGCCTTCGGGCAAAGTCTTATTAACGGCTTGAAACGCCTTCCAACCAATATCGGCAAGTTTCGATGCGGCTTTCGAGCCGGTTTTACCTTTACCTTTTCCATTTTCGCCGCGTCTGAAATTATCACTAAACATAATCTTTAAATTGTAAAATACTGTATAAAATTGTTCTGTGTTACATATTACAAATCAACGTCAAGGCTAACAAATTGTGAGAATTTTTCCAAGTTTATTGAAGTTTGATAAATGTTATTCCGAATTATTTGTATTTATAGGACTTAATTTTCAGTTCACGAGCTTCATAATTATCTTTTTTCAATCCGAATTTTCATCCCGAATTTCGAGCGCAACTTGATTTAATATTTTAGTTTCGACAAATTTGTTTGACAATTTTTTCCTTTGCAGACGTGCAAAAAATCGAATATGATGTGTATAAAATTTTGTGAACGGGGTTTATTTTATGAGTTTAACAGTTGAAAAAAAAAGAAAGCATTTAATTTTAAATCAGTCAAAATTAAACATGGCAAAAAAGATTTTGGGAACGCGCACGGAAACTGAAACAATAGAAATGGCATTGGATTCGGTAATTTCTGAATCTGAAAAAAACAAAATCGCCATTAAAGCTACGGAAAGTTTTTTGAAGAGCGGCATTGAAATCAAAGACGTTTTCGGAAATCTGGAAGATTAAGCAATGTCGAAACCGTCTGTCTTCGACACTTCAATTTATATTCGCCAATTGCGTCAGGGAAATGCGAAAATTTTACAGCAAAGGCAAAACGAAAATTCTCCGCTTTGGTTGAGTGCAATTGTTTTGGAAGAACTTTACGTCGGAGCGTCGGACAAAAAGACAGTAAAAACTTTGACAAAATTTGAGAACGATTTTACGAAAGTTAAACGTCTTCTCATTCCTAATCAAACCGATTGGTCAATTGCGGGACAAGTTTTAAATAAAATTGGCGAAAAATACGGTTTTGACAAAGTCGGCAAAGCGCGTCTGACCAACGACACGCTTCTGGCAATGAGCGCAGCTCGAATGGGTTTCAAATTGTTTACGGCAAATGCCAAAGATTTTCAAATAATTTCCGAATTCAGAGAATTTGAATGGGAAATTGCTTAATTGTTTTGACCGTAATGAAGCTGTTTGTATCAGATTATATTTATTTATGTTTTCGTTTTATAATTCTTTTCTTCTTTACTAAATCTTGCGGATAATAACGCTCATCACCGCAACAATCAAGACACGGAGTTCTATTTTTAGGCGCAATAATTATCGAACTAAGTCTTCCGCCAACATAAAATTCTATTTTCCCTTCATCCTTGCTTTTTTCACCAAGTGCGTAAATGAATTCAAGTTTATTAAAAGCCGCCCGACGTTCAAGACTATTTTTTTTCACATAAGCTAAACGCTTTCTGTTTGCTGTTTCCGTTTCGGTCCTACCGGCGCGAAAAATTACAAAAACTCTTTCCTTTTCTTGCACAGCTTCGCTTGCAACAATGCTAATAGCCACAGGATTATTTTCACAAGCCGAAGATTCAACAGGAACAATATTTGGCTCGTCTTTTCGTTCTTGAGCAAAACAGATATTTGCAGTGAGCATTATAAATATCAGAAATAGAATAGTCTTCATAATTATCTCTTTTCAATCTTTATTTTCATCCCGTATTTCGGGCGCAAAGTCATCAAAGGATTAAGGGCAATTTTTTGTTCGGGCATCAATTGCAAATTCCAATTTCGTAAAAACGTTGCGATCAGCAAAATGCCTTCCGTCCACGCGAAACTTTCGCCGATGCAGTTTCGCACACCTTTACTAAAAGGAAAATAGATAAATTTATTGCCCGCTTCCTTAATGGAAAGTTCTTCCCATCTTTCGGGAACGAATTCGCCCGATTTTTCCCAAAACCGTGCGTCGCGGTGAGTAATATAAGGGCTTAGAAGAACCAACGCGCCTTTCGGAACTTCGTAACCGCCGAATTCGTGCGCTTCGATTGCCAGCCTTCCAATCGCCCACGCGGGCGGAAAAAGCCGCATTGATTCGGCTAAAACGCTTTCCGTATATTTCAAATTTGGCAAATCTTCGATGGTCGGAACTTTTTCATTCGGCAAAACGCGGTCGAGTTCTTCGTTTAATTTTGCCGATTTTTCTGCGTTTTGCGAAAGCAGATAAAACGTCCACGTCAGCGCGTTCGCCGTCGTTTCGTGTCCGGCGAGAAAAAGCGTCAAACATTCGTCGCGCACCTGTTCATCGGTCATCGCCGCGCCGTCTTCTTCATCCTGTGCCAAAAGCAGCATCGAAAGTAAATCACCTTTATCTTCGCCTAATTTTCGACGTTCATTAATAATTCCGTAAATCACTTTGTCCAATGTTTCTTTGGAACGATTAAAGCGATTTGACTGCGGAAAAGGTAATTTTTCAAGCAGTTCGGAAAATGGCAAAAGCAGATAATTAAACATCTCAATGATCGCCGTCAAAGCCGCGCCGACCTCGTTTGCCTCGTCGTCAACATTCGCACCGAACAGAGTTTTGCCGACAATCTGCAATGTCAAATGCATCATTTCTTTATCAATATCGCGCACTTCGCCGTCCTGCCATTCATTCGCCATAGTTGCCGCAAATTCGGTCATCGCTTCGGCGTAAGTCTTTAGTTTTTCACGATGAAACGCGGGCGCAATCATTCTTCGCCGCCGCAGATGCGCCGCGCCTTCGCTCGTCAAAAGACCTTCGCCGAGCAATTTTTTTGAACGCTGCAAAGCGCGACCTTTAATAAATTTAGAATTGTTTGTAACCAATACATCACGAATCAAATCCGGGTGATTGAGAAAATAAGCCGGTTTGCCGCCCAATTTCAAAAACGTAACATCGCCGAGTTTGGCAAGATTTGTCAGAAAATCCGTCGGATTGCGTCGAAATTTTATAAAGTGTCCGCCGAAAAATCCGGCTTTAACTGTCGGCGGATGATTTTTTTTCATCATAATTCAAATTTCCGAACTGATAATTTTAACAAGTTTTTCGGTCAATTCGTCAGCGTTTTTTTCAGTCGGCGAAACTTCTAACAGCGGATGATAAACAATTTCGACATTGCCGAGTCGCGGAAATTTTATATCCTGTGACCAAACGCGATTTGCGCCACGCACCGTTACAGGCAAAATCGGCACATTGGCTTCGATTGCCAATCGCGCCGCGCCCGTTTTAAATGATAACATTTTGCCGTCGGAAAATTCGCGTGAACCTTCCGGGAAAATCACCACCGTCGCACCGTCGCGCAACGCCGCAAGGGTTTGTTTTAGTGTTTTGACCGTTCCGCCGCGTTCCAAACTGACCGGAAACGCGCCGAGATAACGAATAAACCTGCCGATTAGAAACCAATCGAACGCTTTGTCCCATGCCATAAAGCGAAATTTTCTGTGAATTTTCAGACAAATCCAAAATGGATCAAAATAGGTTTGATGATTGGCGACGACAATCAAACCGCTTTGCAAATTTTGCGGAATGTTCTCCAAACCGTGAAATTTTATCCGCCACAAAATTTTGCTGATAAAAAGTCCGGCAAACTGCACTGCTTTTATTATAAAGGTCGGCGGATATTTGATCGGTTCAGTGTTCACGCGAAAATTATAAATTATTTTTCATCTCTTCGATGCGCCAGCTAAATTCTTCCAAAAGTTTGTCGTTGCCGCCGACTTGAACAAAGACGATTTTTCCGTTTCGGTCAACGAACCACGTTGTCGGAAAAGCATTGATTCCGACATCTTCGAGATATTTTTCGTCGCGCAAAACGGGAAAATTGAACTTTTTGTCGGTCATAAATTTCTTTAACTTCGGCAAATCGTCATTGTCATTTATCGTCAAAATCGCCACGTCTTTATCGCCCGCATATTTTTTATAAAGTTCTTGAAGTTCAGGCATTTCCCGAACGCACGGAGCGCACCACAATGCCCAAATGTTGACGATAATGATTTTACCACTTAAATCCGCCGAAGAAATTGTTTTGGCATCCAAATTTTTAAGCGAAAAAGGCGTGATGTTTTTTGCGTCTTTAATTTTCGCGGAAAGAACGCGATTTTTTCTGGTTTCGCGCTCGATAATATTTACTTTTTCAAAATAAATTTTGATACCGTCCAAATTTCCGTTCCGTTTTTCGTAAAGATTTTCGATTGACTTTTTGTTTAATTCATTCGCCGACGGATATGAAGCAAAACCTTTGATATATGCGTCTTCGGCTTTATTTAGTTCATTTTTCGCTTCGTAAATTTGTCCCAAACGATTAAAAGCTGTCAAATCTTGATTGTAAAGTTTGACGGCGGTTTCGAGTTCTTTTTCGGCTTCGTCCAAACGTCCTTGTTTGAAAAAAAGCCAACCGCCGATGCTGTGCAGATTGGCGTTCATTTCATCCAGATTTTGTTTGATTCCTTCCTCGTCCTTAATAGTTTTTCGTTGTGCTTCGCTTTCTTTTTCGACTTCTTCAAAGCCTGATTTGAGAAATTTTTCGCCTTCCCGAAACATTTTACGGTCAATAAAGGCTTCGACAATCATCGAATAAATTTTGTCGGTCTGAGTTTGTCTTAATTTATTTATTTCTTCGGCAATCTGCAAAAGTTCCGCGTCCGAAACGGCTTTATTTTCCTTGATGTGAAAAAAAAGATTATCGTAGGCTTCGCTGAAATAATCGTTGTTAAAATGATTCGGGCGATTGATAAAACCACGAAGCATTTGAATAAGTTGCGACCTTTTTTTTTCGTCAATCTTTTTATTTTCTCCGATATAATCAAATCTCCTGATTTGCTGAATCAAAATTCTTTCCGCCTGCACCGATTGCGGAAATCGTTTGAGAATCTGCGCGTCAATTTCCTGTTTTTTATTCGGCAAATTAAATTCATTGCAAAATGTGGAAACAACTTCCAAAGTTTTCGCCGAATCCGGGCGCAGTTTTATAAAAGAATTAATGTCGGCGATAACTTCCGTTTTTCTTCGCTCTTCGCTTTTCGCCGGTTGCCCGTTCAAAACCGTTTTCCAATAATCGCGCCGGATTTCCGCCACCTTCGGCGACAGCGCAACGGCATTTTTCAGCAGCGGATAAGCATCGGCAAAACGATTGGCGTAAATCAAATAAACGCCGTAGACGTAATTTGCGTTGACCGAATTCGGGTTTGTTTCCAACGCTTTGGCGAATGTTTTGAAACTCGCTTTGATTTTTCCCTCGTCTTTGTCGCCGTCAACCGCTTGCCGATATTGCGCTTCGGCTTTCATTACCAAAAGCCGCGATTGGTCTGTTATTTTTGATGAGTTTTTATCAAGCAAATCATAAATTTCATTATATTTTCTCTGCATCAATAAAGAAGAGCCGAAAAGAAGTATAAATTCTTCATCGTCGGGTTTTAGTTCCAACGCTTTGCGGCTGGCGGAAACGGCTTCTTCTTTTTGCAAGTTGCGAATGTAAGAATTAGCGGCGGCAAATTGCGCCCAAGCATTTTCTTTGTTACTTTCGACTAATTTTTCGGCGGCTTCGACGGCTTCTTTGCCCATCTCGTTCCGCGCCATATTGACGATAAACCACGCTTGCAGTTCGATATTTTCGGGAAATTGGGCAGTTAATTTTTGTCCGAGTTCAAAGCCTTTTTCGTAATCGCGGCTTTGATAAAGTTCGCGCAGTTTTTCGACGGCAGTTTGTGCGGTTTCGATCTTATTTGACGGCAATGATTTGTCGGTTGATTGAGAATTAGCATTAAAAGTTGAAAATAAAATGACCGAAAGCGTGAAGATTCCGACGTAAGTTTTTATTTTGAATTTTTTCATATTTTCATAATTTATAGACAACAACACATCGAAATTACGCACAAACAAGAGTTTTGTTGCAGAGAATTTGCGATGAGAAAAGTTTCAAAACTAATTTTTGCCGGACATATCTATTCGGTTTTTGGCAATAAACCCGACACCGAGCATCAGCAAGCCGAAGACGACCAAATAAATGTTGATTTGTTTATAAAACAAGTAAAGAAAAAGCGATACGGAAAAGACGAGCATCGCTACGATACTGCTGATAATGTAAATTAAATCCGTGTAATCTTCTTTCATTTTATAAGTTTCCCGTAGATTTTAAGTTGTTTCGGCATCAAGCATTTCCCGCAAATTCGCTTCGTCGAGCGTGTAGAGTTCGTTGCAAAAACCGCACGTCATCTTCGCGCCTTTGTCTTCGGCAAGCATTGACGCGACTTCATCGCGTCCGAGCGACGAAATCAGCGTAACGGCGCGTTCAAACGAACAATTGCACTCGAACTTGACTTCTTTTTCTTCTAAAATTTGATAATCAATTTCGCCCAATGCCAATTTTACAAGGTCTTCCGCATTTGCGCCTTCGCTGATGACGCTCGTGATATGCGGCGCGTGATTGATCGTATCTTCAATCATCGTAATAATATGCTCGTTTGCGCCCGGCAGCATTTGCAGCATTACACCGCCCGATGCCTTGACAAAAGGTTCGGCATTTTCCGCCGAACTGCTCATCAAAACACCTAATAAAACAGCGGCTGGAATTTGTTCGGATTTTGCCAGATAATACGCAAAATCTTCGGCAATTTCGCCCGAAACGATTGGAACAGAACCGACGTAAGGTTCGCGGTGAAGTCCGATTTCAAAACCCGATTCGCGGATGACATAAAACATTCCTTCGCCGACAATTCCCGCGACATCAAACTTTCCATTATCATTCGGCGGCAGTTCGGCTTGTGGATTTTTTACATAACCGCGCACATTTCCGTTCACGTCCGCCTCGGCGGTGATGCCGCCGACCGCGCCTTCGCCTTCGATTTTGACGGTCAAACGATCAAATTCTTTATGACTCGCGCCCAACAGAAGCGTTCCGGTCATCACGCGCCCAAGTGCGGCGGTTACGGTCAGCGAAGTTTGATGACGGCGCATCGCTTCGTTGGCGATGTCGGTCGTGATTGCCGCCACGAATCGCACTGTTCCGTCGGCGGCTGTTCCGGTAATGAGTTTATCCATAATAATAGTTTCGACAAATTTGCACTTAAAAGTCAAACTTCTTCGCTCACGAAAATTTATTTTAATTTTATAATTTTTTTATTTGGCAAAAGTTAAGGAATTACTTTAAGTTACACGACATTTGGGTTAAATTTTTATGACAGCCACAATATATTGTGTATTTTTTTGTTGACAACACAATTTGAATTCGGTTATATTCTTTTCACTTGAGAGAAAAGCTGAAGAAAAAACCGAACTCGAATTCTCAAGTTGAATTTCAAAAGCAGTTCTTCCATATTCGCATTTTTTGATGCAAAAAACGGATAAAACCGCTAAATTATAAACTAACAAAAAATTTGTCTTTAATTAAAGACGTGAGGAGAGATTATTCAAATGAGTACAGTCTTTGAGCCTATGGTGGCTGATGTTGTCGCTAAAAACGGGAAATCGAACGGAAACGGCACGGGAACTTCCCGCAAACTTGCAATCAAACCGGTCGGTTTGAACGGTCAAAAAGTCATCGGCAAACGCTATTCGTTGAAAGATGAGAAGGGCGAACCGCTGGAGGCGTGGGACGATATTGTGCGCCGCGTTGTCGGTCACGTTGCGACTGCCGAAAAAGACTCGATGATGCGCGATTATTTCTATAATTCGATGACGGAAATAATGCTCAACCGCGAATTCGTGCCGAATACGCCTTGTTTGGTCAACGCCGGAAAACCGAAAGGTCAGCTCGCAGCGTGTTTCGTCTTAAACGTGCCGGATTCGATCAACGGCATTATGGAACACGCCAAATCCGCCGCGACGATTCATCAAACCGGCGGCGGCACGGGAATGACTTATGAATTCATCCGTCCGATGGGCGCGATGGTCAATTCGACGCGCGGTGTCGCGTCCGGTCCGGTTTCGTTTATGAATATCGTCAACACGATGACCGAAGTCGTCAAACAAGGCGGCGTGCGGCGCGGCGCAAATATGGGAATGATGCGCGTAACGCACCCGGACGTTTTGCGCTTTATCCACGCGAAAAATGATCAGCATTCACTGACAAATTTTAATATCTCCGTCAACGTAACCGACAAATTTATGGAAGCGGTTGACAATAAAGAGTGGTTTCAAACTTCATTTGACGACGAAAAATGGACACAGCCCGTGTTCGATCCCTTAACCGGAACCGATTATGTTATTTACCGCCATCCCAACGGCGAAACCGTAACTTTTGCCGACAAACTCGCTTTTGAAACGGCGGATTTGTCCGACTGCACAATCGAACAACCGCCGCAAGCCGGAATGATTTATGCGACCGACATTTGGAATAGAATCATCGCTTCGGCGCACAAATATGCCGAACCGGGAATCGCTTTTATTGATCAAGTCAATCGTCATAATCATATGATGAATTCGATGGGCGCGATTTACGCGAGTAATCCGTGCGTTACCGCCGAAACATTAGTCGCGGTAGCTGACGGACGCGGCAATGTTCCGATTAAAGAATTAGCCGATGCAGGAAAAGATATTCCGGTTTATGCCTTAAATGAACGCGGTCAAATTGTCGTTCGCACGATGCGTAATCCTAGAATTACAGGCTTCGAGCCGGTTTATAAAGTAACTCTCGACGACGGTTCAATCGTCAGAGCGACGGCTAATCATAAATTTTTGATTAGAGATGGCGGTTACAAACGGGTTGATGAATTGCAAAAAAGCGACAGTCTGCATATTATGACACGCTTTCATTCTTCGCTTCACGAAATGTTTCCGATAGATAATGCACCGACTCAAGATTATATTTGGGTTAATAACGGCGGGCAAAAAACCAGCATAGGCGAACATCGGCTGATCGCGCAATTTCACGAAAATTTAGAAAGAATTCCCGCACGGCACGTCGTTCATCACAAAGACTTTAACGGACGCAATAACAGACCTGAAAACTTGCAGATTATGTCTGTCGAAGACCATAACCGTCTGCACGGCGATTTGATGAAAGGCGAAAATAATCCGATGGTTCGCGCTCAAACCGAATGGAGCGAGGAAAAATGGGCAAAATATCGCCAAAATATGTCGGATGCCGTAAGCGGAGAAAAAAATGGCAGATTCAGTGGATTCAGCAACGAAGACTTAAAAACTTGCGCTTTGGAATTTACCAAACAAATCGGGCGCAGATTTTCGGCGAAAGAATGGGCGAGATATGCCGGAAAACGCGGATTGCCGACGCAATTTTCCAAATGGCGTAACGATCATTTAGGCGGTGTGCTGGGTTTGGCAAAATGGGCGGCGGCGGAACTCGGCTTGGAACATTTTGACAAAGACCCGCGTTCCGTTCGGCTTTATTTGGATTTGACGGCGCAAGGTTACGATTGCGTATTTATTGACGGTTGTGTTCACATCAGCAAAAATTGCGAAGTTTGCGGCACGTCCTTCGTGACCATACCGTTTCACCGCGAAAGAAGTATTTGCTCATCAGTTTGCGCTTTGAATTCTTATCGAAACATAGTGCCGAATTGGGAAGCCGACAGAATTGCTAATGTGAAAGCCGGGCACGAGAGAAGAAAAGTCAAACTCAGATCGGAACAGGTGGAAGTGTTTTTAGAATGTCAATCTAACGGCAAAATTCAAAAGAAAGATTGGATAGAGGCGTGTAAAACAAAAGGAGTCAGTTTCGAGATTTCCAGAAAAACAAGTCCGTTTCGCACCTACGCATCTTTGAAAGAAGCCGCTTCAATGACCAATCACAAAGTCGTTTCAGTTGAATTCGACGGCAAAGAAACCGTCTATAACGGCACGGTGGACGAGTTTCATAATTTCTTCATCGGCGGTTTTGAATCGCGCACGGAAACCGGAAACCCAATGTCTTCATACATTTGCAATAAAAATTGCGGCGAACAATTTTTACATTTTTCCAACTCGTGCAATCTCGGAAGTATTGATTTGTCAAAGTTTTACAAAAAGAGCGGCGACGGCACAAACCCGGACGAATCTATCGAATGGGAACGTCTGGCGCGGGCGACGCAGTTGAGCATTCAGTTTCTCGACAACGTGATTGATGCCGGATATTTTCCGCTCGATTCGATTGACGATGTTGTTAAAAGAACTCGTCCGGTCGGACTTGGAATTATGGGTTTTGCGGATTTGTGTCTGAAACTGCAAATCACTTACGGCGAACTCGATTCGATTGATTTGATGGACAAAGTGATGGGTTTTGTGCGCCGTGAATCGTGGAAAGCGTCGCTCAAATTAGGTGCGGAAAAAGGTGCGTTTCCCGAATTTGAAGGAAATCGTGATGCTTACGCGAAATTTTTGTATGACGAAATCGGCATTTCGCGCGATACGCCTTTAACGCCGCGCAACTATGAAACGACAACGATTGCGCCGACGGGAACAATTTCGCTAGTTGCCGAAACCTCAAGCGGTTGCGAACCGAATTTCTCATGGGCTTATGTTCGTCAAGATACGATTGGAACGCGCACTTATGTTCACACATTGGCGGCGCAGACTTTGGGAATTGATGTTGATCAAACCGACGAAGAATCAATAAAATATGCCGCGCAGTACGTCGTTGACCACGAAAGCGAATTGCCGCCGTATTTTATTTCGGCGTTAAATATCACGTCGAAACAGCACGTTCAGGTTCTCGCGGCGGCGCAGAGAAATGTTGATAATTCCGTATCGAAAACCTGCAACGGCGCGAAAGACGACACGATTGAATCGGTTGATGAACTTTATCGTCTGGCGAAAGATTTGGGCTGCAAATGCGTTTCATATTACCGCGACGGTTCGCGCGAAGGTCAGGTTTTGACTTCGATGAAAGCCGAAGTGAAAGAAGAAACGGTAGAAGCTGAAGAAAACGAGGTCGGACAAAGCAAAGATTTTCGTGTCGTGCAGAACGATGCAACAACGTCGGAAAAGGTTTCGCGTCCGCGTGAATTGCAAGGCTCGACGTGGCGCATTCCGTTTGACGGGCAAAATCTTTATGTAACGGTCAATCACAACGGGGAAAAGGTTCTGGAAGTTTTTGCCACCGGACCGATTTCGGAAGGTGTCGGCTTGCTTGCTTCAAAAATGCTGCGCGGCGGTTTCGATGTCAAGGAAGTCGCGCGAAGTTTGAACAAAGTTACCGCGACACACGCCGTTTGGTTTAATGAAAGACTTTTGACATCACCTGAACAAGCCGTTGCGGAATGTCTTTTGCTGATTGACCGTCGGTTGAAAAATCTGCCCGCGTCGGAAAGACAAATCAGCAAAGCGGAAGTCGTTGATTCAACCAAAAAGGACACAAAAATGTCGAGTATGATCGGCACTTGTCCCGAATGCAAAGGGCAGATCGAACACGCTTCGGGCTGTGATTTCTGCCGCGATTGCGGTTACTCAAAATGTAAGTAAATTTGAAAAACTAATTTGCACATTGAAAAAGCCGTTGAAAGAAGAATCTTTCAACGGCTTTTCTGATAAAATCTGTAAATGACTCATTATTAATTTCTTGACGTTCGCATTTTTTGCCATTTCGCCAACCTCTCTGATACCAAATCGTGTAAAAGATTAAGGTAAAAAGAAAGGGACAAAAATCAGCTAAAAGCTAATAGCTGTCAGCTTTTAGCTAATTTTCAAATCCAGCACTTAACCTTATTTTTATTAAGCATTTTAATATGATCCTGTCCGCGATTACGATTTAACCCGTTTCCGTTTTCTTGACGATTCGGGCGATTATTTCCTTCACCTTTTCTGACGACGGCACCGGAATGTCAAAAAGCCAAGCCTTTTCCAGTTCATTATCGCTATCTGATAAAAGCATTCGGGATCGGCTGATCGCTTGATGTGCCGAATGCAACACCGGTAAATCCGGCTGTCGAACGGTTCAGATACCAAGTTCCGCTTCTGAAAACGGCAACATCGGCTTTCCCGTCGCCGTCGTAATCGGCAGGTGTCGGCAAATCCGTCGAAACTCCAAACTGAATTCCTGTAAATCCCTGCGTCGAACGATTCAAATACCACACGCCGTTTGACGGACGGAAAACAGCAATATCAGTTTTCCCGTCGCCGTCGTAATCCGCCGGAACAAGTTTGTCTTGCGCGTCGCCAAACTGAATTCCGGTAAATCCCGCCGTGCTTCTTTGCAAATACCACACGCCGCTCGACGGACGATAAACCGCATAATCGGCTTTACCGTCGCCGTCATAATCGCCGACCACAGGTTTATCCGTGTCTGCGCCGAACTGCGCGGCGGTAAATTGATTATTGACTAAATTATAAACATACCAAACACCGTTTGAAGGTCGCCAAACGGCAATCTCGGCTTTGCCGTCGCCGTCATAATCCGCCGGAACGGGAACATCATTGGCATCACCGAAAGCGATTCCGGTAAAACCTGCCGAACTTCTCAGCAGATACCAAGTTCCGGCGCGATAAACGGCGATGTCTGTTTTCCCGTCGCCGTCGTAATCAGCCGGCACAATTCTGTCGGTTGCAATCCCGAATTGCGCGGCGGTAAATCCCGATTGAGAGTTTAGCAGATACCACACGCCGTTATCAGGACGAAAGACGGAAATATCAGCTTTGCCGTCGCCGTCAAAATCAAAACGGGTCGGTTTAAGATTAGCCGTCGTCAGCCGCAGAAGACTGTTGCGACTGACACCGTTATAGAAATCAAACACGCCGCCGATTAATATATCGCCGTTGGGCTGATTTATGATTTCTCTGACGTTGTAAATCGGATTTTCGGCAAAACCGGAAGTAAAAATATTGTCAAAACTGCCGTCGGCGTTGATTCGCGCCAGACGGCTCGAATCCTTTCCGTTATAACTGCTGAAAAAACCGCCGATTAAAATTTTGCCGTTCGGTTGCGGTACAATCGTATAAACCGCATTGTCGGTTCCTGTTCCGACGTTAAACGCCGTATCGAGCGTGCCGTCGGCGTTCAAACGGGCAAGACGATTTCGGCTTGTTCCGGCGTAACTTGTAAAATTTCCGCCGATTAAAATTTTGCCGTCTTCCTGTAAAGCGAGATCATAGACCGACGAGTTCGCTCCCGCTCCCGGATTAAACGAACTGTCGAGCGTTCCGTCGGCATTGATGCGGGCAATGCGGGCGCGGGATTGTCCGCTGTAAGTTGAAAAACTTCCGCCGATGACGAGTTTTCCGTCCGGCTGCCGGACAATTTTGCGAACCGTGCTGTTCGGTCCGCTGTTGATGGAATTAAAAGAGTTGTCGGGAGTGCCGTCTGAATTTAAGCGGATCAATCCGGTAAAAGACTGATTGAGAAAACCGGAAAACAATCCGCCGATTAAAATTTTGCCGTCGGCTTGCAGGAAAATATCATAGACCAGCGTTGTTTGGGTCGAGTTGATGTAACTCAAATCAAAAGAAGTGTCGAGCGTTCCGTCGGAATTTAATCGGACAATCGCCGTGCGAACGGAAGAATTGAAATTTCCGAGTCCGCCGACTAGAATTTTGCCGTTCGGCTGAACCGCAATGTCATAGATAAAACCGGGAAAATTCGGTCCTGAAACTGCCTCAACTCTAAAGGTCGTATCGAGCGTTCCGTCAAGGTTGAAACGGGCAATGCCGATTCTTGCCGCGCCGTTGGCAGTTTCAAACGAGCCGCCGACAATGATTTTGCCGTCCGGCTGCTGCGCGACGGCATCAATCAAACCTAAATTGCTGAACGAAGCGTTAAACGAGTTGTCAATGCCGCCGCCGGAATTTAACCGCACGATTCCGCGCCGGTTTTCACCGCCGATTCGAGTGAACAAGCCGGTTAGTATAATTTTTCCGTCCGCCTGTAATCTGACATTGTAGCCGCTGTTATTCGACGGAAGCGGTTGAAATGTGTTATCAAGGCTGCCGTCCGCATTAAGCCGGATAAGCGCAAATTGTTGATTAAAAAAATCTACAAACTTGCCCGCCGCCAGAATTTTTCCGTCGGATTGAACGGCTAAATATTCGGCGGAGGCTTCGTTAAGGCTGCCCGGATTAAAAGAAGCATCCAAAGTTCCGTCGGAATTTAAACGGGCGATTTTCGGACGAAAATTGTTCCGATAAGTAGTAAATTCTCCGCCGATTAAAATTTTACCGTCCGCCTGCAAAGTTAAAGCATAAACGCCGCCGTCAGTGCCGCCCGAACTAAAAGTCGTATCGAGTGAACCGTCTTTATTCAACCGCGCAAAATTCGAGTAACCGGCAATGCTGAAACTTCCGCCGATCAAAATTTTACCGTCCGCCTGAACGCCGATTCCTTCGACAAACAGATTAGTCGTGAACGGCGAAGTAAATGTCGCGTCCAAAGTTCCGTCGGTATTGATTCTTGCTACGGAAAATTTCGGAATGTTGTTATAAGCAAAAACTATACCGGAAATTAAAATTTTACCGTCCGGCTGTAATACAACCGTTTGCACCGTTCCGGCGGCTCCCGCGCCGTCCGCGTTAAAGGTCGGATCAAGACTTCCATCAGCATTGAGCCGCACCAAACCGCTTTTTGCCGTTCCGTTGTAAGCGGTAAAATTTCCGCCGATCAGAATTTTCCCGTCCGGCAAAACGATAATGTCATAAACGTGGGAATTGGGACCGCTGCCGCCCGGATTAAATGTCGAATCAATTGTCCCGTCCGCATTCAGGCGCGTCAGAAACGGCTTTTGAACGCCGTTTGTCAGATGAAAAAGACCGCCGACTAAAATTTTGCCGTTCGGCTGAACAGCCGAAACATAGACGGTTGGCGAAGCGTCGGAAACTCCGCCGGTAAAGCCGCTATCTAAATTAAGATTTTGAGCTGATAAGCTGACGGTTGAAATAACCGTTAAAAGAATTAAAAGAAAAAGAAATTTTGTCTGCTGAAGTTTTGATTTTTTTAATGGAAGATCGTTCATTTGTTTATTTTCTCCGAATTAGTTGAAATATTTAACTTTCCAAAACACATAACGGTAACCCAAAAAAGCCGGAATTGTCGAGTATCTTGAAATTTTATATTTTGACTCGTTTAAGCAGTAGATTGTTAAATTATTAGAAAAATTGGGAACTTTAAGAGTCAAAAGATCATAACATATTTCAACTTTTTTTTCAACCGTTTTGCTGCCGATTGCTAGGGCAAACGCATTAAAAATGTAAGAAGCGAGAAAAGTGTGTAAAACTTGAACTTATTCTATTTTGGGATGAGGAGAGAGATTGAAACAATTAAAAACAAAGACGTTATTTGAAAGTGTCGGGAAAATAAAAGAC
>JBBPXX010000159.1:0-49948 GCA_038200505.1 Pyrinomonadales bacterium
ATCGGCAGCACGTTTTGCTTTTTCCAATACTTGTTTTTCTTCTTCGCTCATCGCTCTGACGAAGATTGGTTCTTTTCTCATTCCTTGATTTTACGACATTTCACCTTACACCAACAATCTCTACGGTTTTTACACTAGGCTATAATGTTATTCATCTTCGATGACAAAAAGCCGACAATTTCGGTTTTTCAAACAACTTATCAAAATCAACCCGACGGGACTTTTATATTTTAACCAAAAAACAAATTATTTATGTTCGCCAACTTACAGACCACATAACAAACGCTCTATAAAATTATTATAAATAAGAACAAATTTATATTTGCTTGGTAAATCCAAGCAATGAAAAAGGAGGTAAAAAATTATGATTTTTAAAGACAGAAACGACGCGGGAAAAGAATTGGCGAAAAAATTAACCGAATATTCAAACTGCAAAGACGTTTTGATATTAGCTTTGCCGCGCGGCGGAGTTCCTGTTGCTTATGAAGTTGCGAAAAGATTAAACACACCGCTCGATGTTTTCTTAGTCAGAAAACTCGGCGTTCCCGGACAAGAAGAATTGGCGTTGGGAGCAATCGCTTCGGGCGGCGTGTGCGTTCTGAATAAGTCAATTGTTGAACCTTTAAGGATTCCCAAAGCGATAATTAACAAAATTGCCGCTTTGGAAACTATCGAACTCGAACGGCGTGAACTGGAATATCGCAATTCACTTTCCGCACCCGATGTTTCAGGAAACATCGTCATTTTGATTGATGACGGTTTAGCGACAGGCGCGACGATGTGGGCGGCGGCAACTGCTCTTAGGAATTTGAAACCTAAAAAAATTGTCGTTGCCGTTCCTGTTTCATCTCCCGAAACCTGCGAGGAATTTCAGGACGAAGTTGACGAGATTATTTGTGCCGTAACGCCGGAGACTTAATTCGGTCAGGCGTAGTCAAACCGAGCGCGTAAAAGACTCTTTTTGTAAAGTTATACAATATTTTCGGGTTATGACCGATTTCTACGCTAAAATAAAAACCTTTTGCGGAATGAGTGCCGTCGCTTAAATGTAATAATCTGCTGCGTTTAATTCAAATTAAGGTTTTACTGCATACATTTCCAACTTCTCATCGGGGATTTCATCCGGCACATAAACGGCGATAACTTTTGAGCCTTTGATGCCGTTCCAATAAGGTCCGATGGTGTCGAGCATAAAATATCGAAAACCGACGCGGGCGGGAATCGGCGCGGGCGGCGGATTGGCGTGTGTCAAAACTACGCCCGGAAGTGCCGAACCGATGACCGAATCAATTACGTCGCGCGAGGCGATTTTAACGACACGCGGAACGCCTTCGATAAGTTTCGATTCCGGCATTTGGGCGCGAACAGCCAAGTAAAATCCGGCTTCTTTCAACAATCTTTCGTCTTCGACGCGCCCGACATAAAGAGTTTCGCGCGTTTTTTCAAGCAGAATCGGAACACAGCGGCTCGGAATAACGGTTTCGAGTAATTCCTTTAACATCGCCGACAGATTGCTGAACGTAAAATACAAATCGTCGTGTTCGTATTTTACGATGTCTTTCGGATGAAATTCCGTCGCAAAAGTCATTAATTGTCCGACCAATCGCGCCATTTCCAGATAAAGTGATTCGGGATGCAGCAAGGGCGAACGAAAATAATGTCCCATTGTCGGAATCGAATTATTTATTGTGTGAAGCAGCCAGAAAATCGCCACTTCCGAAGTCGTAAAATCAGCTAACGAAGCATTTCTCTGCCGTCTTTGTTCGCCCAAACTCCCGCTTTTCGTGATTAAAATTTCGACCAGTTGGCGAAGCATATTAACCAGCCAGTTAGAAGCCGAAACTTTCAAAATCGGCGGGATATATTCTTCGGAAATTTTCAATTGCCCGGTCGGTGTGCGTTCGAGTTCAGCGATTTTGATTGACGTAAAACCGTCGCGCAATTCATCGTCGAAAATTATTCGCAAATTGCTTTTGGCAAATGCCAAAGGTTGTTCGTTTGTGCCGGTAGTTTCGTCTTTGACAAGTGCGCCTTCCTGCAAAAAACGCAAATTTATATTAACTTTTGCACCGTTCGCCTGATAATTTGCTTCGCCGATTTTCTTCGCCGGAATTGCCAGATGAACGCCGAGTTTTTCCTGTTCGGGATGAAAATGATTGCCGACGGGGCGCATATCGGGAACGGCTTCCGTATCTGGAACATTGATCAGCAAACCGTCCGGCAAGACGGCGTAACAGTTCGTAATTTGAAAATTTCCGTTAGCAACGGCTTCATTATTTACCTGTAAATCCAAAACGCCGTATTCGTAAGGCATCACCGTCCGCAAACGCGAACTCAGAATTTCTTCGTAATAATTATCCCATTGCTGAAAATGGTGCGGAGTCAGAAGCATCCCTTCGTTCCAGACAACTTTGCGATATTTGCTCATAATTTTTTAGGGATAAATATAAATCGTAAATCGTAAATAGTAAATGGCAGATCAATTAAACGGTAAAAGAAATATGTGTTGTTTAATTTATACGTTTCAAATTTTCCGCCGCGGCAGTGTTCAAACTGTTTTAGAGTCTTCGTGAACTTTACTTTTAGTTACACTTTGAAGAAATTCCGCCATCCATTCTCCGCCGGTTTTTTTAGGAAAATTTTTCGGATTTCCGGCAGCCCAATCGAGCGACATAACCAAAGGAATAATGTTCAGTCCGCGCAGCGTTTTTTTTTGTCCGAATTTGAAAAGCTTTTTTGACGGAGCAATCGGAATTTCGATCATATCAATATTTTGTGCCGTCGGATTTGAACAATTTTCAGCCGGATTTGTTACCAGATATTCACGGCAAACCATCGGTCTGTCTTGATGAATCGAACAGGAATCATCAACCAAAAAAGGACACGGAATGCCTTCCCTAAAATAATCCAGAAACATTTCCATACGCTCTTCCTTTGAAAGATCGTCACAATTTTCAAACCTTTCAACCCAACCGATTTCGGTAAAATGGGCAAGTACTTTATCAAATCGTTCTTTCACTGCGCTGCGCTGCGGTTCGGGCATTTTTTCGACAAGTTCGGCTATATTGTAAGCCTCGAATTCCGGCAGCGGAACGGGTTGGCGACAACACGCGCCGCAGCCTTTTTGACAGGAAACTTCTTTGCCTTTGCTTTTAGCTTCTTCGACTCCGATTTCGACAAATAAGTTTGTCATCTTGCGAAAGACCGGCAGCATTCTCTGTGGTTTTACAGGGTTTGCCGGAACGGTTACTTGTATCTCAAGAGGTTTGCCCCTGACCGACAGTTGTATTTGACCTGTTGCCCACTTCCCTTTTTTCATAGATAAAAATTAGACTTTACTCGAACTTGACGAAATCCGATTATAAATTTGCTTTTTATTTTATGCTATTTACAAAAAATTATGAAAAGTGATTTTAGTTTTGCGATTTTGGACGCATTTCGACACAATGATAAAAAAACAATCGGTAAAAAATTATGAACTTAAAAGTTGGCGACACATTTTCAAAAAGCCGCGAAGTAACGGACGAACTTATCAAACAATTTGCCGACATCTCCGGCGACTACAACCCGATTCATCTTGACGAAGAATTTGCCGCAGAAACGCAATTCGGCAGACGCATCGCGCACGGAATGTTGAGCGGCGCGTTTATTTCGGGCGTTTTAGGCTACGGATTCAGCGTCCGAAAAGTAGTTTATCTGAGCCAGACATTGAGGTTTGTCGCGCCCGTTTTTATCGGCGACACCGTAACGGTTTACGCAACCGTCAAGAGCATTCGTGAAGATAAACCAATTGTTACGATTCAAACCGTTTGCGAAAATCAAAACGGTGAAAAACTCGTCAAAGGCGAAGCGGTGTTGATGATATTGGAATAAGCGAGGTTGAAATTAGAAAACTATTTTTCAAACACTCTGAATTTTGTTATCTTACAAAAATGAAATCATCTTTTGGATTTATCTTGATTTTAACTTTTTGTCTGGCAATGTTGTCCGTTGATATTGCCGCACAGAACAAACCGTCCGAAACGGAAGTTGTCAAACCTGTCAAAAAAGCCAATCAACGTCCGGTTATTGAGTCGTCGAAAATCGAACCGTTCGACAAAGCGACTGTTGAAATGATGGCGAAGCAATGCGTCAAATTTGAAACCGAAGCCGGCAACATCGAAATGGAAATGTTTCCCGAAAGTGCGCCCGAATCGGTGCGAAATTTTCTCAATCTGACGGCAACCGGCGCATTAGACACGACGACCTTCAGCCGCGTCGTTCCCGGTTTTATCGTGCAGGGCGGCGATCTTTACACGCGCCAACAAAAGATGACGGTAGAACTCGGCAATCGCGCCCGAAAAACAGTTCCCGACGAGCCGAGCCAGATCAAACACGAGCGCGGCATTCTTTCAATGGCACGCACCGACGAACCGAACACCGCGACCACCAACTTTTTTATTCTCGTCGGCAACGCACCGCATCTCGACGGAACTTTCGCCGCCTTCGGGCGCGTTGTCAAAGGAATGGAAATTGTTGACGCGATCAACAAAATGCCTGCCGAGAATGAAAAACCCAAAAATCCCGTCCGCATCACAAAGGCGACGATTGCGCCTTGTCCACAGGTCAAAACCGAAACCTTAAAATAGATTGTCTTTCCTCATTTTATTCAAATCCGATGCTCTGAAGCTCAAAAATTGAATCCACAATTCATATAATTGCAAAGCCTTTATCAAAAGCCGCGATCAATTCATCAGCCGCCGTTATGCTTCGTCCGTTTATGATTGAAATTAAATATCAGAATTTTACCATCTCAACAATTTTTTTATTTGTTAATCAATCATTCATTCGCCAATTATGCCGCTAAGTCAACTTCCTTTTTTTCTTCCGCGCCTTTTCTCGACTTAAATCTTTTAATCGCAAGGTTTTTAGTTAATTCAGGTTCTAAATCTCGCATTCCTTTACCAATGAATAATTTGAGAAGAGAAGCAACCGACAAATCTCTTTTTCGGGCAATCTCTTCTAAGGCTTCCAGCGTATCTTTCGAGATATTCAGTTTTATTTCAACCGATTCTCTTTGGCGAAAAGTAATCGTCTGACTTTCGGGCGTAATTAAAGTTTTATTTTCGTCTATCATAAAATTTTTCCTCTTCTTTTGTTGCCAAACGTGCCGAAATTATTCTGATTCTCTCGCCACGTTCAACAAAAACGGTATAAAGCAGATTTAGGCGAAAACTAAATCCGACAACATATTCTCGCATTTCATCCTCAACCGAGGCATCGCCGAATTGTTGTTCGGGGTCAAAGAAAACTTCGGCGGCTTCTTCAAATTTTACTTTATGTTTCCAAAGATTTACAGCATATTTATCTTCGTCCCATTCAAATTCGATGCCTTATAATTCAAAAGTTTTATCCATAAATCAACAAAGCGCAAAACCTTTATCCAAAGCCGCTATCAATTCATCAACATTGTCCTTCGTCGAATTGAGCATCATTCCCGTTCTGATAACATTGCCGTAAAGTCCGCCTTTGCCGATGAGAACGCCTTGTTTTTTCGTTTCTTCAAAGACTTTTAAGACGGCTTCCGGCGCGGGTTCTTTTGTTTTGCGGTCTTTTACCAATTCGATTCCCTGCATCAAACCCATTCCGCGCACGTCGCCGATGATTTCGTATTTTTCTTTTAATTCTTCGAGTTTTTCGCGGAAGTAATCGCCGACAACTTTTGCATTTGTCCGCAAATCTTCTTCTTCGATGACTTTGATAACGGCGAGTGCGGCGGCGGTTGAAACGGGATTTCCGCCGAATGTCGCAAAGGTCAAACCGGGAAATTTGTCGGCGACTTCGGGCGTGGCAATCGTCCAGCCAATCGGTGCGCCGTTTGCCATTCCTTTGGCGGATGTGATGATGTCCGGTTTAACATCCCAATGTTCGATGCCGAACCATTTTTCGCCCGTTCTGCCCCAACCTGTCTGCACTTCATCAGCGATAAAAAGTCCGCCGTGCTGCCGTGTAATTTCTTCGACTCGTTCAAAATAACCTTTTGGCGGCACGATAAAACCGCCGACACCGAGAATCGGTTCAGCCATAAATGCGGCGATTTCGCCCGTCGTTGTTGTTTCGATCACTTCTTTGACATCTTCGGCACACGCCGCGCCGCAATTTTCCGGCGATAATTTGAACGGACAGCGGTAACAATACGGGGCGCGGGCGTGTGAAATTCCGGCAACCTGCGCCGGTAGAGGTCGCCACGTCGAATGTCCGGCGCTTGAAAGCGCGGTCGCGCTTCTGCCCGAATAACTGTGGCGCAGAACAACAATTTCGTGTCTGCCGGTCGCCAATTTCGCGGCAAGAATTGCCGTGTCGTCGGCTTCCGTGCCGCTTGATGTAAAAAATGATTTTTTCAAATCGCCGGGCGAGATTTCCGCCAATTTTTCCGCCAGATTCGATTGATTTTCATTCGCATAAAGCGCGGAAGTGTGCGAAATTTTATTGATTTGTTCAATAATCGCTTCATTTACTTTCGGATTCGCGTGTCCGACGCTGACGGTTAAAACTCCGCCGAAAGCATCGAGATATTTATTGCCGTGGTCATCCCAAACGTATTCGCCTTCGCCGCGCACGAGCGCGACGGGTTCTTGATAATAAGTGGCGACAGCGGGGAAAAGAAATTCCTTGTGCTTTCGCACGGTTTCGGATTGTTGTTGTTTTTGTTCTGTCGGATTCATAAGTTTATTTGGTTTCGTCAGTCACGTCGCCGAAAATTCGGATAATATCTCTCGAACCGTGCAGGACGCGATAAATTTCAATCCCGTTTTCGATGGGAAAATAAAAAATGTTGAAGCGTTTGTAAGGAAAATTTCGTAAATCAATTATTAAATTATGGCGCGTTCTGCCGAGTTTTGGATTTTTCGCTAGAAATTGACATTTCTGCAAAATCTCGTCAATTATCTTGTCGGCGGCTTCTTGATTGTCGTCAGAAATATATCGCCAAATTTCTTCAAGATCAGCCTGTGCAAACGGAGAAAGTTTAGCGGATGGAAGTTTATTTAGCTTTTCTTTTTTCAAGTTCTGCCCGTCCTTCCTTTTTAATTTTTTCTGCTAATTCTGTGAAATCTTCGGACGTTTTTAGTTCAATATATTCGCCGCGCCGAATCTGCTCAACGCCGAGCATAATTTCGCGCCGCAATTCATCTTGGCGGATGCGTCTGAGTTCGTCTTGCTCTTGAAACAGACGCAAAGATTCACGAATCACTTCGCCGGCTGAATCATAAAGACCCGATTTGACTTTCTCGTTGATTAGATTTTCGAGTTCGGGCGGTAATGAAATGTTCATAATTTTTAATCTCCTTAAAACAGAAGAATAGAGAAAATAACTAATCCGTGTCAATCTTTGTTATTTTGCCGCGCTTTCAAACAATTTTCGCAACGCCGCGCGGATGACCGCTAACGGATTTTTCTCTGTCGGCGTGTCGTCGGACAATTGCAAATCGGTGTTAAATGCCAAAATCGAAGCGCAGCGCGTTTTGGAATTAAAGTCAATATACATTATAAAACCGTTTTGGTCGCCGCTATGACCGATTAAATCGCGTCGTGTGTCAATAAAAAATGACAAGCCGACTTTCAATCCTTTGTCGGGATTGCCGTTGGCGTTTTCGTTGCTCTCGACGATTGGCTGCCACATTTCTTCGAGTGATGCGCGTTTCAAAACATTTTCATAAACATCTTTTTTCGCCGCGTCGCCGACAAGAAAATTAAGATATTTAACCATATCGGGAAGCGGTGAATTCAATCCGCCGTTTGAAACCGTAATTCCGGTATTGACATCAAAACGTCCCGGTGTGCGTTTGCCGTTTTTGATGTAATAACTGTGCGAACGATATTTTAGAAGATGATACGGAGTCGCGTCGAAATAACTACGATACATTTCCAGCGGTTTGAAGATGTTTTTGTCAATATAAACTTCGTAATCGTCTTTGGTCAACAGTTCGATAATGCGTCCGAGAAAAACGACTCCCAAATTTGAGTAACTAAAGCGACTTCCCGGTTTGAATTTTATTTCCGTGTAGGGAAACATTGCGACAAGTTGCGACCAATCCTGCGGTTCGTGCGGCTGCCAAGTTTTGCTCGAATCTTTCCATGGAAACGTCGAATTGCGAAAACCCGCGCTGTGCGATATCAATTGGCGAATCGTAATTTCGCTCATATCGCCGTAAGGATTGTGAACGGCGCGAAGCTCGGGCAGATATTTGACCACCGAATCATCGAGTTTTAACAAACCTCTGTCGCGCAATTGCATAACGGCAATGCCCGTCAAAGTTTTGGTAATCGAAGCCCAATGATAAATCGTGTCTTCGTCAACCGCTTGATTCTTTTCGAGATTTGCCATTCCGTAAAACTTTTTGGCGACGACTTTATTGTCCTTGACGAACATAAAACTGCTGCCGACGATGCCGGAATTTTTTAATTCCTGTTCGTAGATTTTCTCAAATTGTTTGGATGATTCGGAAAAAGAAGTAGATTGCGCTTTTACAATTGGCGAATTCATAAATAAAAACAGCGTCGTCAGAATAATCCAAGCGGCGATTTTTGATTTGCGGACAATTTCAGATTGTCGGTTTTGCACGATTGGACTCATATAAATTAGCAATACTGAAATAAATTTTTCCATAATATATTTAGCTTCTGCCAAATTATGCTAATGTTATACAGAAGTTTATGAAAAAAGGCAATAAGAAATTACGACGGCTGATCGGAACTCGAATAGTTGAAAAATTTGAAAAAACTTTTCCTTTTTCAGAAAGTTTCCAAAAAGTTTTTCGTTTTGGCTTATCAAAATGTTATTATATTTTTTGGGCAAAATAATTTTGTTTCCCGGCATCAAAAGGTCGCATATTCAGATTAAAGAGAAAATTTATGGCAGATATAGACGCATACAAAGATAAATTTAGCGAAAGCGGGCGGCGTGTTTTGGAAGTTGCGCTTGATGAATCAAGAAGGCGCGACCAAAACTACATCACCATCGAACATATTTTACACGCGCTGACGAATGAGGAAACCGAGCTTTTCAATTCGACGATGCGCGATTTGGCGGTTGATCCGCGCTCGGTCAAACTGCTGATTGAAAAACGGCTTGAAACGGGCAGACAGCATACGGGAAAAGGCTTTAAAATAGCGAACGAAACTACCGAATTGTTTAAACGCTCGATGGACAGGGCGCGTTCACAAGGTCGGCGCGTAATTGAAGCGAGCGATATTTTTTACGTTCTTTCCAATGATGAGCGCAGTCTGTTAAATGACGTTCTGCAAAATCTCGGCGTTCCCGCCGAAGAAGTGGCGCAGACGGCGCGAACGCGCATTCGCAAAATCGAAAAGGAAGAAGAACGGATGCGAAAAAAATACGAACTTCCTTCATTTCTTAAACATTTCGGCGTGTCTTTAAATAAATTGGCGCGGCAGGACAAAATTCCGCCGACCATCGGACGCGAAAAGGAAATTTTGCAAATGATGGAAATTCTTTCGCACCGCGAGCGTTCAAATTCGCCGATGCTCGTCGGTGAACCCGGCGTTGGTAAAACGGCGGTCGTCGAAGGTCTGGCGAGAATGATCGAGCTCGAACCGGAAAAGGTTCCGGTCAGATTGCGCGACGCACATATCGTTCAACTGCAAATGGGCGGTCTCGTTGCCGGAACAATGTTGCGCGGAATGTTTGAAGAACGCATCAAAGGCATTATTGATGAAGTCAAAGAAAAAGATCACATCATCCTTTTCATTGACGAAGCGCACACGATTATCGGCGCGGGCGCGGCGATGGGAACATCGAGCGACGCAGGAAATATGTTCAAATCTTCGCTGGCACGCGGCGAACTTCGCATTATCGGCGCGACGACTTTGACCGAATATAAAGAATATATCGGCGAAGATGAAGCGTTGGCGCGAAGATTCAGACTTGTCAAAGTTGACGAGCCGACGATTGAAGAAACGAAAGAAATTCTTTTAGGTTTACGTCCGCGCCTTGAGAAAAATTATTCGGTAACGATTTCCGATGAAGCGATCAATATGGCATTGGAAATGTCGCCGAAATACATTCGCAACTTGCATCTTCCCGACAAAGCAATCGGCTGGCTCGACACGGCTTCGGTCAAAGTCGAAATCAACGAACCGACATCCTTGGTTGTCAGACCGGAACATATTATTGAAGTGATTTCGCAGGAATCGCGGATTCCGAAGGATATGATTTTCCGCGACACGACAGACCGCTTTTCCGATATGGAAAATCTGCTGGCAAATCGCATCGTCGGACAAAAAGAAGCGGTCAAAGCCGTCGCTCAAAGATTGCGCCTTAACAAAGGTCCGCTCAAAGACAACCATTTTGCGCCGGACGGAGTTTTGTTGTTTTTAGGTCCGACGGGCGTTGGCAAAACCGAACTGGCAAAAGCCGTTGCCGAATTTATGTTCGGCGACGAAGGCAAAATGGTTCGTATTGATATGAGCGAATACGGCGAAGGCACGGTCGGCATCGAAAAACTGATCGGAATGCCGCGCGGTATCGTCGGCTCCGAACGCGGCGGGATTTTGACCGAACAATTAAGGGAAAATCCATACACGGTTTTACTTTTAGACGAAGTTGAAAAGGCGAATCCGTATTTGATGAATATATTTTTGCAGGCTTTCGACGAAGGCTGGCTGACCGACGGACGCGGCAAGAAAGTTTATCTTTCGGACGCAATCGTTATTATGACTTCCAACTTAGGTTCGGAAAGTTTCAAAAAATACGAAAAACCGCTTGGCTTCGGGCAGAAATCGCTCGGCGATATACGCGAAATCAAAGGTGCGGTAATGAAAGCCGCCGAACAAAGATTTTCGCCGGAGTTTCGAAATCGAATTGACGAAATCGTCGTCTTTTCGCCGCTGACAATGGACGAAGTGCGCGGCATTGCCAACATTTATTTGAACAAACTCAAACGAAAAATGGAACGGCAGGGCAAACTCGTCGAAATTACCGAATCTGCAATTGATCTGCTGACGGAAAAAGGTTTTTCACCCACTTACGGCGCGAGATTCCTAAAACGTCATATTGACCAAAACGTCAAACTTCCGATTACCAACACTTGGAAATCGGCAAACAAATTTACGGTTGACGCGGAAGACGGCGAGATTGTCGTTAAATCGGCGGATGATTTTAGCTTGAACTAAAACCAATCTAAATTTTTGAAATCGAAGGCTTTGATGATAAAACTTCGTCAAAGCCTTTTTAATCGGAGGAAACCAAAATGCTTGAAACATACAGAGACACTTTGCACGGCGATAAAATTAAATGGAGCGGCGAAATTCCCGACGCTGTTCAAGAAGAAACGGAAATAGAAGTTTTTGTAACGATTTTGCCGAAAGATGAGAAATCTCAAAAACTGCGTCCTTTCGGTTTATGTCAGGGCGAATTTACCGTTCCAGAAGATTTTGATGAGCCGTTGCCCGAAGAAATTCTTTCAACCTTTGAAAAATGAAATTATTGCTCGACACACATATTTTTTTGTGGTTCATCAGCGGCAAACTACCTTTGCCGCAATCGCCGGAAATTTACATCCCGCGTCAACGCTTGAATCATCAAATCAAGAGTTTGGCAATCAACGAGTCGAGTTTGAAATATCTCATCACTCTGCCGAACTTGCACCGCGACCCGTTTGACAGAATCTTGGTAAGCCAAGCGTTGGGAAATAATTTAAAAATGGTTACGGTTGACCCGGAAATTTTGAATTATAATGTATCTTTTTTGAAATAGCTTATTTGTAATTTTGTTTGGAGAAAACTTAATGAAAAAATTATTATTCCCATTTTTTTTAACTTTGCTTTTCTGCTTTTCTATCTTTGCTCAGGAAAATAAACCGCTCAATATTTTGGAACAACCGAAACCGGCACTTTCTAAAGATTACGGCACTCTTGATGCTGAAGGATCAATCAGATTTCGAGTTCAATTCCTTGCCAATGGTCAAACAGGTGAAATTTCTCCCGTAAGTTCTTTTATAAAACGGTTGAATGAAAAGGCTCTCAAAGCAGTAAAACAAATCAAATTTGAACCGGAAATAAAGAATGGCGAACCTTACAACGAAGTCGGAATAATTTCCTATATCTACAGTTGGAAGAATGGTTGGACAATTCCATCGTCAATAATAATTCAAACAAAGTCTGACGAAAAAGCCGAAGCAATTATCAAAAAAGCCGTTCAATATCTCGGCGGCGAAAAATATCTGAATGCAAAATCGCAAATCGGGCGCGGGAAGTTCAGTGCTTTGCAGGACGGCGCGATAGTTTCTTTCCAGAATTTTACCGATGTGATAGCTTTTCCTGACAAAGAGCGCACCGAATTCAAATCTGGCGGCTCGAAAACCGTTCAGACAAATTTCCGCGAAAACGGTTGGATTTATGACGGTGCTACGTCGTTTATCAAAGATCAAACGGAAGAACAAATAAATAATTTCAAACGCGGAATTCGCACGAGTCTTGACAATTTGCTTCGCGGAAATTGGCGCAAGCAAGGTGCAAAACTCGATAATGTCGGCAGAAGACCGGCAAGTTTGGGCAAGCGTAATGATGTTGTAAAACTCACTTTTGACGACGGTTTTACTGTTGAATTTGAATTTTCCGATGATGGTGTGCCGATGAAATCCATCTATAAACGCACTAACGCCGACAACGAAGAAGTTAAAGAAGAAGACCGTTACGCGCAGTTTGTTGACATCAACGGAATTAAAACTCCTTTTATCATTGACCATTTTTCAAACGATAAGCAAACCAGCCGCATCAATTACGAATCGGTTGAATTTAATAAGCAAATTCCCGATTCGATTTTTGCAAAACCGTCGAGCGCGAAGGATTTAAAAAAGGATTTGAAATTATAGAAATCAGGGATAAATGCCGAATGTAATTGTCATCGCTTTTTCAAAAGGCGTATTTGTCTGTTTTACATCTTTAAACTCACTTTAACCTGAAATCATTAGACTTGTATAATGATAATTACTATACTTTATAAGAACGAAACCATTGAAATTCAGCATTATAATACTCGGGTTCATCCGGTAAAGTTATGAAAATCACATTTGCCTTAATTTTTTTTACGCTTTTAATTGCGCCAATCAGGTTGCAGGCTCAAAATAACGAAGTTGATTCAAGTCAGGAAACAAACAAAGCATTTGTCAGTGTTCCGGTTACAGTCAGCGATAGAGAAAATCGTTATGTGCCTAATCTAAAAAAGGAAGACTTCAGTGTTTTTCAAGACGGCATAAAACAAAAAATCACCTTTTTTTCTACATATAACGAACCGCTGAAAATTGTGCTTCTGCTCGACACGAGCAAAAGCACGCGGAATGTCATCGGAAAAATCAAAGATGCCGCCAAAGATTTTGTCGAAACATTGAAGCCGAACGATGAATGTCAGGTGGCGACCTTTGATTCTCAATTGAAAATTATCAATTCTTTTACCTCTAATCATCAATTGATAAAAAATTCACTGAATAAAATCGAAATAAACGAATCCGGCGGAACGCTCATGTTTAGTGCCGTCAATCAAATAATTCAAAAATCATTTAATAATGTTAAAGGTCGCAAAGTAGTTATTCTTCTAACGGACGGCAATGATTTCGGCAGTTCTATCACAAAAAAGGATTTTTTGAATCTGCTCGAAGAATCCGACATTTTGATTTACACGATATTTTTTAGAACGGGCGAAACCTCTGATAAAAAGTCGAATGCGGACAAAGAAGCAAAGCAAAACAAAAGAGCCCGAAAAAGCAAAAAGAACAATCCGAATTCAGCCCAAACAGTTTATATGCCGACGACTGAAGAAATCAGAAAACTCGAAAGGCGCGAGGAAGGCGAAGCGATAGATTCGCTGCAAAAAATGTCCGATATTACCGCCGGCAGATTTTATCAGAGCAGTGTGCCGGATTTGAAGAAAGTTTTCAAAAATATTACCGGCGAACTGACGCAGCAATACCGGCTCGGTTTTGACTCGAAAAATTCCGCAAATGATGCGGTTGTTCACGACATCAGCGTTAAAGTCGAACGACCTGACGTGATCGTGCGTTCGCGCGGCATATTTCGGACTAAAAAGCAATAGACTTCTATTTTCATAAAATTGCGGAGGGCATCTAAAGTGAAAATTTTTATTACTATACTTTCGATTTTTTTGTTTGCTTTTTCGATTTTTGCACAAAAGCAAACACAAGTAACGGTTACATCAACTTTCCTGCGTAAATCACCGGATTCAAATTCGGAAAAAGTTCACACGGTTCAAAAAGGAAATAAACTTTTATTAGAAAAAAAAGACGATAAGTTCGGTTGGTATTATGTTTCCGTGAATAACAGAACCGTCAAAGGCTGGATCAGAACAGACACGGTTAGTCCGCCGTTCGATGCCGATAAAGAAACAATCAGTTCGCCGGTCGTTGCCGATACTGCCGCCCAAAGACCGCAAAGAGTCATTTCCGTTCCTGCTCCGGCGACAAGTGTAAAACTTGCCAGCCAAACACCTTCACCGGAAAATTCCGCCGTAACTCAACCTTCTTTCCCGGCAAAACCGCCTGTCGAAGATGAAGAAGTAATTCAAATCGAAACCGAAGAAGTCAGTTTAAACGTGCGCGTGGTGGGCGCGAATAATCGAACGGTGAAAAATTTGCTTGAATCGGACTTTAAAATCTACGAAGACGGCGTTTTGCAGCCGATTTCTTCTGTAAACACTACTGAAATCCCGATAATTAACGCTCTCGTAATTGATAACTCGCGCTCACTTCGCGCTCAACTGATGAATATTATCGAAGCCGGAAAGATTATTGTCGGAACAAATCGTCCGAATGATGAATCCGCAGTTATTCGTTTTGTCAGTTCGGATAAAATCGAAATCGTGCAGGATTTCACGCCCAACAAAAATTCTCTCAACAACGGATTGAATAATTTATTTGTCGAAGGCGGACAAACGGCGATAATTGATGCCGTTTATCTGGCGGCGAAAAAAATCGGACAATACCAAAACTCCGCGCAAAAGGACGACACGCGCCTGCGGGCGTTAATCATGGTTTCGGACGGTGAGGATCGCGGCAGTTCTCATAATGAAGAAGAACTTTTCAAATTGCTGCGCGAGTTTCAGGTGCAAATTTACGCTATCGGATTTGTTGATAATTTGAGCAATGCGCCGGACGCAAGCGGTGCAAATCAGCGGGAAAAAGCAAAAACTTTTTTGAATCGTTTGACACGGGAAACGGGCGGGAAAGTTTATTTTCCGAATTCAGTCAACGAACTCCCGCAAATCGCCGCCGATATTTCCGGCGAACTGCACACGCAATATCTGGTTTCATATATTCCGACAAACGAGAACCGCGACGGAGCTTTCCGCAAAATAAAAGTTATGGTGAACGAAGGAACAAACAAGGAAAAAAGAGTTGCCATAACCCGCGCGGGCAGAATTTCCGCGCCGAAATAAAAGTTTTTGATGAGGTCGTATTTTTCATTTAATTTTTTCTGCGCGTTTTCTTTACCTCTGTAACAAAAGCGATTGAATGATAATTTAGCATTTCGCCTATTGGTATAATAATTGCTCAAATAAATCTTACAAAGGAAAAACTAAAAATTGCATTAAAACAATTCGTTTTTTTAATTTGAACAAGGATAATTTCATACAGGAATTCCGTTAAAAATAAAGAATTACTCTCGCTAAGGGCGAAACAGGAGAAACAAAAATGAATAAATTTAGAATACTTACGATTGCCGTAATGGTCGTCTGTTTTTGCGCCGTCGCATTCGGACAAGGAAGAGGAACGCGAACTTATACAGCCGATCTCGCGCCGCTGAATAATTCGGGGGCAACCGCGACGGCGACATTTACAATTACCGATAATCGTTTATTGACGGTTACAATTTCCGGCACCGGATTTGAACCGAATATGAAGCATCCGCAGCACATTCACGGGTTTCCGGACGACAGCAAGTCGGTTTGCCCGCCGCCGTCTGCCGATCAAGACGGTGACCGTTATGTTGAAGTAGCCGAAGGAAAACCCTTTTACGGACAGATTCTTTTACCGCTGACACCTTTTCCGACAGCCGATTCAAACGGCAATCTGTTCTTTTCGCATACATACACGCTCGGCGAAGACGGTGTGCCGACTTTTGAAACATTAAATCCACTGAAAAATCGGGCGATTGTTATTCATGGGTTAACAATTCCCGCCGATGCCGGAGCCGGCACGGGCAATGAAGTCAACGGTATGGTTGACGAAGGCGAAATAATGGTCAGCGAAGACAAAACTTACGTACCAATGCTGCCGGTCGCTTGCGGTACCATTATGAGAGAAAAGAGTATGAATGGAAACGGAAACGGACACGGAAATGGAAACGGAAACGGACACGGAAATAAAAAGAAAAATAAATAGCCTCAAAAGAGTTTGGAGAGGTTTATAAATTTCTAATTTTCAAACGAGCAAAAATTTGTAATAAAGCCGCTGGAATTTAATGATTTTGGCGGCTTTATTATTTAATTTATCAAAATGCTTTATTTGATCAGCCGCCAAATAAAAAAATACTGAAAACATCGCCAATAAAAGTTAAATAACGATGATAACGGCTGCCGCATACCAATTGATCGGTTTTGTCGTCATTTCGATTTCCTAAAAATTCGCTCATTCTTTTAACTTTTTGTCTGGACTTTCGCGTTTTCTTTTTTTGATAATGGCAAGCAATTGAACTTTTTTATGACCTTCAACCGCCGATAAAACTCATTGTTCTCGCGGGCTGCGTAAATTCCGCATCGTTGATGTGATGCCGCGCTTCTTTTTTTAAGACGACTGATTTGATAAATTCAACGACTTCAGCGCGTGTTTCACTGCCGCGCAAAACGTCGCGTAGATTGTGTTCGGCTGTTGAAAAAAGACAGGTGCGAATTTGTCCGTCGGCAGTCAGGCGAATACGCGAACACGCACCGCAAAACATTTCCGTAACCGGCGCGATAATGCCGATTTCGCCGTTTGCGCCGTCGGCAAATTTGTATCTCCAAGCCGTTTCCGCGCCGCGCGAATTTTGCTTTAATTTCAGCGGGAAAACTTCGTTGATTTTTTGACGAATTTCCTTTCCCGAAACAACCATTTCGCGTTTCCATTCGTGACCTGAATCGAGCGGCATAAATTCGATAAAGCGCATTGATAAATCGTTTTCACGCGCAAATTCGGCAAAATCAACAATTTCGTCATCGTTATAACCGCGCACAATGACGGCGTTTATCTTAATCGGCTGTAAGTTTGCGCTTTTCGCCGCTTCGATTGCTTCGAGAACCTCGTCTAATTTATCAACGCCCGTAATACGTTTGAAATTTTCGCGTTTAAGACTGTCTAAACTGATTGTTACGCGGTCAAGTCCGGCGCGTTTCAAATCTTCGGCGCGTCTTGCAAGCGTGTGTCCGTTGGTCGTTAAAGCCAAATCAACCAATTTTAGATTTTGAGAATTTGGAATCTTCAACTTTGCGATTTTTTCCACAAGCTTTTCCACATCTTTCCGCAAAAGCGGTTCGCCGCCGGTCAGACGGATTTTTTCGATGCCGAGCGATACGAAAATCTCACACAGTTCGGCAATTTCCTCGAAAGTTAAAATCGTATCCTTTCGCGCCATCGGCGGTTCGCCGTTCGGCAGACAGTAAAAACATCGAAAATTACAGCGGTCTGTCAAACTGACTCGCAAATCGCGGATTATTCGGTTGTGAGCATCTCGTAAAACATTGTCCATTTATTAAATGATACAGGTTAGAAATGGAAAGGTAAAAATGGTGAATTGAGAAATCGCGTTTGTTTTGAGTAAAATAAGCAAATTCGGAACAGGCAAAACTTTTAATAATTATTTTTTTTCAGTGCTTCGGCATTTCGTTTTAAACCGTTTAGTTTTGTTCGCTTCATTGCGCTGCGGCGAAATTTTTCGACATATTCTTCGTGGGAAAGTGAGATAACTTTATCCAAATCGGGAGAAACATTATCTTTGCGCGGTTCAAATCTCGTTTCTTCAGTCGGTTTTTCAAAACGATTCCACGGGCAAACATCTTGACAAATATCGCAGCCGTAAAGCCAGCCGTTTAAGTTTTCGGAAATTTCGGCGGGCAATTCGTCGGAGCGCAATTCGATGGTTGCATAAGACAAACACGCTTTTGAATCAACAATATACGGCGCGACAATCGCATTTGTCGGGCAAGCGTCAAGACACGCCGTGCAAGTTCCGCAATGATCTTCGATTATTTTAGTGCCGTATTCGAGTTCTAAATTGAGCAGAATTTCGCCGATAAAAACCCACGAACCGTATTCTTTGGTGATAACATTTGAATGTTTGCCGAGCCAGCCTAATCCGGCGCGAACCGCCCACGCTTTGTCCATTATCGGCGCGGTGTCAACGCAGATTTTGCCGTCAGCGGTTTCGTCAATTGATTTTATAAATGAAAAAAGTTCGCGCAGTTTTTCTTTCAAAACGTCGTGATAATCGTCGCCCCAAGCGTAGCGCGAAACTTTTCCTTTGTCGGGATTTTCTTCGTGTTCGTGCGGCGTGTAGTAATTTAAAGCAACGACGATAATTGATTTTGCTTCGGGAAAAAGCAGTTTCGGATCAGAGCGTTTTTCCGGTTCACGTTCCATCCAGCGCATTTCACCGTGAAAATTTTGATCGAGCCAATTTTCGAGATGTTCGCGTTCGGTTTCAAGAGACTCGGCGCGAACGATACCGATTTTGTGAAAGCCGATTTCACGCGACTTTCGTTTGATTTTTTCGGTTAATGAAAACATATCATAAGTTCAAAAGTGGAAAGTAAAAAGTAAAAAGTAAAAGTAGAAAGTAATTTGTATTAAGTAGTCGTGCAAATATAGATAAAGTTTTAATTCGCAATAGATTATAGATGAAAGATGATAACTGATAGATTTCGTCGCATTTTTATCTTTTATCTGTTATCTATGATCTGTCATCTATTCCGAAGTTTGGTCTAAAATAATTCTGCCCGATTACTTATCTGCTTTTTACTAAATTTTATTTTTCCCTCATCCCTTATCCTTTCGCCTTTATCCTTTAGATTACGCTGTAATAATTACTGCTTTTGTTCCGGTTAATTCGGAGAAATCTTTAGAGAAAATCGTGTCAACGCGCCGGATGCGTCCGATTGCTTCGACAATATCCTGAGTTGAAATAAATCCGTTTTCGACGTGCGCGATTGCCCATTTCGGAATATGTGAAGCCGTCTGCAAAGTATCCTCGACAAACTGTAAATACTGCGATTTGGTTTCAATCAATGTGCCGAGTTTTCCGGCTTGTGCGGTTTCCAAATCGTCCCAAAAATCATCACCGGAATGCAGCCATTCTTCGCGCCACGCCGTTTTTCCAAGATATTTTCGCCGATTTTGATTGTGCGCCGGCGGAAGACGCAAAAACATCAAATCCATATAATTTTCGGCGATGAAATCGTTGGCGAGTTTGTTTTGACAAGTGTTGTTCTGCCCGTTGTTAACCGGTTCGGGCTGAACCTTTTGCAGACGTTTATAAACTACGGAAAGCGGTTGGCGCAATTCCAAGGTTTCCGAATCGAAGGATAAAGCGTAATCGCCGACGCTCATTCCGAGACTCAGAGCGATTGCTTTTGAAACGGGCGAAGAAAGTTTTTCGATGTTTTGGCGCACATTATCAAACCACCACGCATCGGTTTCGTTGAACCAATTTTTCAGCGATTCATTTTGCAGACGATAATGCGGCACATAAACGTCCTCCAAAATCGTTTCAATTTCTTCGTCGGATAATTTTTCGGCGTTATTTTCAATGGCTGCGACGGATTTTGTCCACGCCGACTGCATCAAATCATTTGCCAAAACCCGCACATTCCAGCGTTTGAGATACGCGCCGAGATTCGGTTCATTGGTGAACGGCAAAATGACGGAAGTGAACTTCAAACGCCGTAAAACATTGAGTTCAAAAGCTAACCAGCCGTGCGGCGTAATTGATTTTGTGAACATAGATTTTTCGTGAATCGTGAATCGTGAATCGTAAATCGTAAATAGAATAAGAGAAACATAACTATTGCTCTTGCAAACAGTTTCCAACATATTCTTCGATTCACGATTTACGATTCACGATTTACGAAATAAGATTCCAACTCCGGCAATCCTTCGAGCGAAAGAAACATTTTAACAACTTTCGGGTCGAATTCGATGCCCGACCATTCGATCAGATAGCGTTTTGCTTCCTGTTCGGAAATCGGAACGCTGTATGGACGCGCATCGGTCAACGCGGCAAAAGTATCGGCGACGCGCAAAATTCTTGCCGCCAACGGAATTTGATCCTGCGCCAAAGCATCAGGATAACCTGTTCCGTTCCACCATTCGTGATGCCAGCGCACAAGCAACTGCACGGCGCGGTTTAGTCCTTGTTTTGCCGCTTCCTGTTCGCCGATAACCGGATGCCGTTCCACATCAACGCGCTCGTCTTCGCGTAATGTTTGACTGCTTTTAATATAATCGCGGTTCATCACGACTTCGCCGATGTCGTGAACCAATGCCGCTTGCCGCAAAGATAAACGGTCGTGCGCCGCAAAATTAAATTTTTGCGCCAACGCATCAGCAAGCGCGGCGATTCGTTCGGCGTGCGGATGCGCGTAACCTTCAAATTTATCGGCGGCGGCGGCGAGTTTTAAAAGTTTTTCTTCAGATTTGTCTTTTCCGATAGACAGATTTTCCATAAATAGCGAAATTGTGCAAAAAGTAAAAATTACCGTCCGTAATTTTCCGAAGCGCGAACAAAAAGTAAAATTTTTCGGAAACTTATTATAACAAAGACATTGAAATTTTTACTTTCGCTTTTTACTTTTTCAACCTTTTGCCAAGTTGTCGAGCATAATTTGCGCTTCTTTGTTATTGGGGAAAATTGCCAAGAGCCTGTTTAATTCGCCTTCGGCACGTTTTGGAAATCCGACCTGAATAAAGAATTCAGCCAACATAATGCGAAAATCGGGACTTTCCGCATTGAGTTTGATGGCGGCTTGCATTTCGGCTTCAGCTTTATGCTGTTGTGATTTGTCAAATGTTAATGCTTTGCCGTAAAAAGCGTGATAGCGGGCGTTATTTTTATCGAAATGAACGGCACGCGCCAGAAATGGCAGTGCTGTCTCGATATTTTCGTCCATCAAATAATTGAAACCATTGTTGAAGTCTTCGGCGGCTTGCTGAATTTGTTTATCCAAATCGGTAACGGGTGAATTGTTGGATTTTGCAGAGTTTTTGTTTTCTTCCAACTGTTTGCGAAATTTAAAATCATAGACTTCGCGCGAACTTTCGACCTTTAACACTTCGTAAGCGTGGGCAATTTTTGTAAAAGCATCCTGAACACGATTGTGCATTTCCGCGCCGGCTTGTTGATGAAACAAATCGGGATGAAACCGTTTTGCCAGAGCGAAATATGCCGCTTTTATTTCCGAAACGGAAGCGTTTGGCGCAACACTAAAAAATTCGTAATGACTGGTCGCATTTTCGATCAGGTTCAGATAATCCTTCAGCGTAATTTTTTCCTCAAGCGGTTCGGATTTCTGCACTTCGTCTGTCGGTGTTTCGACTTTTGAAATAACCGTCTGCATATTTACGGGAGCAACTTCGCGGGATTCGCCGACAGCTTTTTCATCTCTTTTCAAAGTGAACTTAGCAGATAAAATTGCAGAGGTTTTTCGTTCACTAAACGCTTTGTTCCATTCCTGACGCGAAACAAAACCGCTTAACCAAAGTGAATACAGTATTTTAAAGGTTTCCGCTTCGGGCATTCCGCTTAAAGCCGAGATATTTTCAACACTCAGCGCGGATTTTTCAAATCTGGACAAAACGAATGCCTCTTGCGGAAGCATTTCAATCCGAGTTGGCGCGGAGGATTGAATCTGAAACGATTCCTTCAAACTTTTAAAGCGGCGCATAATCCCCGCACTCGGCAGTTTTCTCGCATAACAAATCAGCAATTGCGGCAAATTAGTTTTAAAGCGAATAGCTCCTTTGACTCTGACCAACGGGCTGAAAGTCCACTCGCCCTCGCTCCACTCAAAAACCGAACTTAAAATTTCTTCAATCTGGCGCGAGAAAAGCAACTCAACTTCAGTTTTTGAAAGTATTCCGGTTTTTACAAGATTTTTACTCAATACAAAATCATTGGTAAAATCGGTGATCGCCGAAATTTGCTCTTTTGTAATTATATTCTCGCGCAAAAGTATTTCGTAAAGCCGGTGCTGACGCGCATTTGAAACTGCGAAAACAACGTCGCCCGCGTCGAAATAAACAACGGCTTTTTGTGTTTCGTGTTCAATTCGCAAAGAACCATTAAGTCTTAATTTTGAAATTTCGACTAACAATTCGACAAACGGATGTTCACGCAAATTCCCTTCAATTTCGAGATTATTTTTAGAAGACATCAGAAAAGTATTTATTATTGGGAATGATTTCGGCATCGAAAAGATTTACCGACGATTTTTATCATATCAAATTTCCACCTTAAATGTTAAAAAAAAATGCCCGTAGAAATTTACCATTAATAATTTATCATTTATCATTAAAACAGATGCTTCACGATTTTAATTTAGCCGGAAACCGCATCCGTTTGTGGCAGCGGAACGGCGAATCTTACGAACATATTTTGATGAAGGCACTCGGTTATGCAATGTTCATCGGCGAATTTCCGACGATGGAAATCGAAGTAAAAGTCGGGCTGCGTTACAAACCCGATTTAATCGCAAAGGATGCCGCCGGAGATTTTCTTTTCTGGGGCGAAGCAGGTGCAAACTCGATTCGTAAAACGAGTTGGCTGTTGAAACACACGCGCACGAAAAAATTGGTTTTGTTCAAAATCAATCAAAACGTCGCTGCTTTAATCGAACAACTGCGCGAAGAAATTCCTGCGAAATATCGCGCAGACGGCAGACTCGTGCTGATAAATTTCGTCAAAGACATTGCGGATTTGACAGCCTCGAAACAAATTGAGAAAGTTTTTCCTGATTGGTTCACCAAATACGAAATCTAAAATTTTAATCGAATGACAAAAGAAAAAATAATCATCCGCGAATGCGAAACCGTCGAAGATTTAACACAATGCACACGCTTGCAGCGCGAAGTTTTCGCCCTTCCCGAACTCGAAGTTTCGCCCGTTCGCCATTTAGTTGTTACGAAACACGCGGGCGGTTTCACGCTCGGCGCGTTTGTCGACGAAAAATTGGTCGGTTTCGTTTTATCCGTTCCCGGATTTGACGGAGGCGAAAGTTTTTTTTACTCACATATGACGGCTGTGTCAAATGATTTTCAAAGTCACGGCATCGGCGCAAAATTAAAATGGGCGCAGCGCGAAAAAGCATTGAGCGAAGACATCAAACTCATCAAATGGACATTTCAACCCGTCCAAGCACGAAACGCTTTTTTCAATCTCGAAAAACTCGGCGCGATTGTCCGCCGATATAAACCGAATTTTTACGGCACGGATTATTCGACTTCCAACAAACAAGGCAAAAAAATCGGACTCGACAGCGACCGCCTTTTCGCCGAATGGAATCTGGAAAGCGAAAAAGTGCAAATGTTGTCAAAAGGTGAAAATTTCACCGAAACCGGCGAGATTGCGCGAACAATCGAAATTCCGAATGATTGGAATAGTTCATTAAAAACCGATGCGGAATTTGCCAAAAACGAACAATTGCGCGTTAAAGAAGAATTTGAAAGTGCGTTTGCTGAAAATTTGGTTTGCAGAAGTTTTGTGCGCGATGAAGAGAAACCTCATTACTTACTTTTCTGACTTCAATTTTCCCACTACTTTTTTAGTGAAAACAGCATTAAAAAATTTGGTAAAATCTCAAAACAGCACTACAAATCGAAAACTCTCTTAATCCACTCGACAAAACTTTTCGCTTCCGGCTTATCGTGTAGAAAATATTTAGTCTGAATTGCTATTCCCATTGAAATTCCGGGGACTTTTTGCCAAGCCAAATATGTATAAATGTGCGCTTTTTCTTTGTCTTTAGGTTTGAACAAAGTTTGCGGCAGTTTCTCAATAATTTCCCCGGCAAATTGCCACAAATCGCTTTTATCGTCAGCAACAATTTTTTTGAGGAAAGTTTCAATCTTTCGGGCAGATGAATTGTCAGGCATTATCCAAATTCCGATTGTCGGCAATTCGTTACCTTCAATTTTTGCGCCTTCCGCTATCGGCGCGGAAGGAATATTTTTTGCGGAATAGCCTGCATTTTTTAATCTGTCCGTCAAACTCCGCCAACGGTCGTCAATATCTTTATCATCCGCATCAACTACTATCGCCAGACTTTTGTCAGCGGCTTTGATAATTTGTTGAAGACTTTTTTTGAGATTCTCAAATCCGCCCTGCTCTTTGATGACAATTTCTTTCTCCTGTCCGTTTTCATCTTTTGCAATAACGATTTTGTGTTTCTTCAAAAGTTCGGCGAAAACATAAGCGTCGTGCTTACCTTCGACAATTAGCAAGGGATTGTCTGCCATAATCAGCGCACCTCAATATCATTTTCCACGACGGTTTCAAGTTCATCTTCATTAAACAAAATCGCCTTTATTCTATCGCCTTTCCGCACCAGACGAATTAACATTCCATCAGCTTTTTTATCTTCTTCCGCTGCTCTTTGAAAGGCTTTGACACAATCTGAACTATGCGTTGTCGCAAAAACTTGGACATTTAATTCTCGTGCTGTGTTGAAAATCAGTCGCCAAACATCAAGCAAGACCGAATAATGTAAGCCGCTTTCGATTTCGTCAATAAAAAGCATTCCATCTCGACATTGAACTAATGCTAATGATAGTCCTAAAAGCCTAATCATCCCTTCACCAAAAGTTTTTAGTGGGACACGCTCTTTCTCATCACTTACTCGAATAACCGGAACACGATTTTTTGAACCATTTGGATAACCAATAAAATCAATCCTGTTGAGTTTAGGAAGAAGTAAATGAAGTGCTTTAATTACTTCATCTTCTAATGGGGTTAGTGTAACTATGTCCCAAAATTCGATTAGCTTTTCATTTTTAATTCCTGTTGCTTTAATATAATAGTTCTCAATTTTTCTCCAATGATTCGGAAATAATTTTATGTGAGGGATAGCATCATTAGAATTTGAACTTGGACGTATTCCTGTCACTTGTAAAGTTTTGCCTACAAACTTTGGCTCCATCCTGCTAATGTCAATTATCTCACCAATCCTAAATTCCAAATTATTATCAAGTTCTATTGGATAGTCGCCGGATATATATTCAAAGTTTGGACGATTAAAAAACAAATTTCTTAACCCTTTACTGCTTTGAGGCTGAACTAACAAGTTCCCATTTTGAAATGGAGGAATTTCATCTCTTTCTCTTAAAATTTCAAACATTAAATGTTCATAACCTCCATTCGCATAAAGCCACAAAGCCTCAAGCAAAGCTGTTTTACCAACATTATTTTCCCGACAATCAAATTCACGCGACCGAGTTTTTCAATTGTCAGATGTTCAAAACAGCGATAGCCTTTGATTTCGAGCGAATCTAAAAGCAGTTCGTCTTTTTTATTTTCGCTGGTTTCAGATTTTTCATTTTCTATAACTGTTGTTGGCATATTCTTATTTGGCAAAGCGTTTCCACAAAACGGCATTTATTTCGTCAACGCTGAAATGTTCAAAATCGTAATCGCCGAGCCATTCGAGTTGTTCCAAGTTCCAATCGCTCAACTTTTCTTTGGGCAGACTTTTTAATTCCCGAAGTTCGTCATAACCCCAAATACTTCCGCAATCTTCGGGCGGACAGGCGAGTTTGCCGTCAAGACATTTCGGATATTTGACGGAAGTTTCAAACGGCAGAATTTTCTCCACCTTTATTTCGTGTTCCCAGTTATCGCCGAAATCATAAACGTATTCAAATTTTTGTTTTTCGGCTAAATTCAAATCGGCGAGTTTTACTTTCTTCTCGTCTTCAACATCATTTTCCCATTCTTCGTCAAGCATTCCGAATTCGACTCCGCCGATTTCAAATGAGTGCAGATGATAATCTTCCCAACCCATTACTTCCTGAATAACTTTATGAAGTTTTTCAAGCGTCGTATCTTCCGTCACCAAAAACCTTCGCCAAATTTTCGGTTTGCTGTGTTTCAGAGCAATATGAAATTGATAAACTTTTTCGGGTAATTTTTTCGGCATAAATTTTAATCAGCAAACGCCACACTCAATTTCTTTAAAGGCATTGATTTTCGTTCATCCAAAGTTTCGACGTTTTCACGGTCAATATAATTGTAAAGAATATCGCGCTGCTGCGGCATGAAACCGGCTTCGGAGATTTGGTAGCGCAGTTCTTTTTCGTTAGCTTCGGTGTTTGCGCCAGCGGCTGAAACGACGTTTTCTTCAATCATAATCGAACCCATATCGTCCGCGCCGAAGCGGAGTGCGGTTTGTCCGAGTTTTAAACCCTGCGTCAGCCACGACGATTGGATGTGCTGGATGTTGTCGAGAAAAAGACGCGACACGGCGACCATTTTCAGATAATCAATGCCGGTCGGTTCTTCCGTGATTTTGCGCCCTAATGCGGTGTTTTCGCGCTGAAAAGTCCACGGAATAAATGCCGTAAAACCGCCCGTTTCGTCCTGCACGTCGCGGATTCTTTGCAGGTGTTTAACGCGGTGTGAAACATTGTCGCCGATGCCGAACATCATCGTCGCCGTCGAGCGCAAACCGACTTTGTGAACCGCCCGCATCACGTCGAGCCATTCCTGCGTATTGCATTTGGTCGAAACACGCTTGCGAACTTCGTCATCCAAAATCTCGCCGCCGCCGCCGGGAAGCGAATTCAAACCCGCCGCTTTCAAACGCTTCATAATCGTTTCGTAATCGAGTTTTGAAATCAAAGAAATGTTATGAATTTCCGGCGGCGAAAAACAATGCAGTTGAAACTTCGGATATTTTTCGTGCAAAGTCGAAAGCAGATTTTCATACCATTCGATATTAAAATCGGGATGAAGTCCGCCCTGCATCAAAACGCCCGTGCCGCCGAGCGCGATGGTTTCGTCAATTCGTTTTTCGATTTCCTCAATCGAATGAACATAAGTGTCCGGCTTTCCCGGACGACGATAAAACGCGCAAAACGTGCAGACGACGTTGCAGACATTCGTGTAATTTATGTTGCGGTCAATAATATACGTTACAACATCGGACGGATTTTTCCGCATCCGAATTTCGTCCGCTACCGCGCCGATTTTTGCAATATCATAACTTTTCAAAAGCGCGGTGCAATCTTCGGCGATAATTCTTTCGCCGTCTAAAACTTTATCCAAAATCGGTTGAATATTTTCTTTCATTTTTCTTTTATATCTGAAAGTTATTGATAAATTCTTGTCGAACTTTCATTTACTTTCTCAAACATTACAATTAATTTTCCTGCAATCGCGTTCAACTCTTGAAATCTAATCATCATTGATTTTATTTCGCCGGTCGCGTCGAAAATTCTTACCAAATTTCTCTTAAATCGAGCATAAAGTTATGCAAAATATCTTCGCCGGAAACTTTTCGCGGATTTTCCAGAATTTCAATCTCGCTGTTTGCGCGGTAAATATGAACCTTTTTATTTTTCGGATCAATCAGCCAACCGAGCCGCGCGCCGTTTTCGATATATTCTGTCATTTTCGTTTGCAAATCTTTCAAACTATCGGAAGCGGAACGCAGTTCGACCACAAAATCAGGACATAACGGCAAAAACTTTTCGAGTTGTTTAGCAGTAAATTGCTCAAGCCTTTCTTTCAGCACCCAAGAAGCATCGGGCGAAACCGTTGCGCCGTCCGGCATCTTAAATCCGGTCGAAGAATCGTAGCTTTTGCCTTGTCTATCCTTCTTCGCCCAAATTCTTAACTGCATCGTAATTTCGGCGTTTCTATCTCCCGTGTTTCCTCCTGTCGGCGGCATAATTATTACGTCTCCTTCCTTTGTCATTTCAATTCGCATCTCGTCGTTTTGACGGCAAAATTCCCAAAATTCATCATCGGTGAATTTCAAAGGCTTGCTGTTTTCCTCGAATTTGAAACGCATCGCCAATCCGCGATTCGGAACGAAAAGTTTACTGTAATTTTTTTCTAAAACTGTTTGCATCATCTTTCTCCTCTAAATTCTTCGGGCGTTAATTTTGTTTCGGAATCGCTAATATTTTCTTTCTCCAATCCAACGCTTCGTTCCGGCTATTTCATCAATTTTGTCTTCTAGATTGTAAAGTTCTTGCGGGAAGATTGTTGGCGACCAAGTTTCTTTTCTAATGCTTTTTCCATTTGAATCAGTTGTTATTGGACTACCTTTCCAACATCCCCAATCATGGTTTATAGTCTTTTCCTCTCCATTCAGTTTTATGTAAAGAGTTATATTTGGCAAATCTGACATAGAAACCGGACAATTCTTGGAATCATAATTATAAGCATTATCCAGAGAGAAGAATTTTGTCTTTTCTATTTCATTAATCAATTCTTTTATTTTTTCTTTATCTAATCTGCTCTCAACCTTTCCTATTTTTTTAGTATATTTCTTACCGTCAAAAATAACTTTTCCGTCAGACTGAACTGCTAAATCATAAATTGGACATTCGCCGAAACATCCCGATTTTTTCATATTCAAAGATAATTCTGTGATTTCTTTTTGTTGATTTTGATTTGTAGATTTTATTTGTTGATTGTTGATGTTTAAAGTTTGCGAAGTTGCATCTCCATTTTGCGAAGCCGAATTTCCGCAAGCCGCCAACAGACAAACAAAAAAGAATGAAAAAACTTTTGAAACAAACATAAATTTAAGCCGCGACTTTTTCCACGCGATTATAAACCGTATCGCGCTCAACCGCTTCAAATCCGGCGTTTTCGATCATCGTGATAATTTCCGCCTTCGTCATTTTCACTTCGCCGCTCTCGGCGTAACTGTGCGTCAATTCGCCGCCGTCGGTAATCGTGCCGTCGAGGTCGTTTGCGCCGAAATGGAGCGCGGTTTGCGCCGTCTGTTTGCCGAGCATCACCCAATACGCTTTGATGTGGTCGAAATTGTCAATCATCAGACGCGACACGGCAATCGTCTTCAAATTGTCAATCGCATCAGGTCCCGGAAGCGACGAAAGCGCAGTTCCCGGCGGATAAAATGCGAGTGGAATAAAACATTGAAAACCGCCTGTTTTGTCCTGCTGTTCGCGCAATTTCACAAAATGGTCAACGCGGTCTTCGATAGATTCGATATGCCCGTAAAGCATCGTCGCATTCGTTTTCAACCCCGCATTATGGACTTTCCCCGACAACTCAAGCCAACGATTCCCGTCGCATTTGTGATCGCAAATCCGCGAACGAGTCGGTTCGGCGAAAATCTCCGCGCCGCCGCCCGGACACGAATCCATTCCCGCCGCTTTCAGTTTTTCGATCACTTCTTCGTCCGACATTTTGTAAAACCGCGCAAAGAAATCGAGTTCAACCATCGTCAACGCCTTCAGATGCAGACGCGGAAATTCGCGCTTCAGCGACGAAAACAAATCGGTGTAATACTCAAACGGCAATTTCGAGTTCAAACCGCCGACAATATGCAGTTCCGTCGCGCCTTCCGCCACCGCATTTCTGGCAATCTCGATGCCTTCGTCAATCGAATGCGTATAAGCATCATCTTGTCTGGCACGTCTGTAAAAACCGCAAAATTTGCAATCCGCGACGCAGATATTCGTGTGATTAAAATGCCGATTGACATTATAATAAGTCGTTCGCCCGTGCTTTTTCCGCCGCACAAAATCCGCCAACTTCCCAAGCGCATTCAAATCGTCGGTTTTATATAATTCAACGCCTTCAGCAAAGGTCAAACGCTCGTTTGCTTCAACCTTTGCGGCGATTTTGTTTAAATTTTTATCAAATGAAAATTGCATAAATTTATTTATCAACTAAAATGTAAATATCATCATCATCCTTTTCTGAAGAAATATAATTGATAGATATTATCTGTCCTTTGACTATTTCTTTATTCTCAAGCGTTTCATCCGAAATGTTGTAATTAACTCTTTTGTCATCAATACAACTGCGAGATTTATAGATGTATTTACCATAAGCAATTCCAGAACTGCATTTAATTTCTTGCGGAATCATGGCATATTCCGAAAGTAAGATCAGTTTTTTCGGACGAAATGTAATTCCTGCCAGTTTTCCGATTAGTTCCGGCTTAGGTCTATAAATTTTCTCAGTGCCGTTTTCGGTAATTTTTTTGTTCCAGATGGTATTAACGTAGCTGAAACCAACTTCCCAATCCTCGTCGTAATCACATCCGTTATCACATTTTTCGCCGAAAACTGCTTTTACATCATTTCGGTCAGAAACCAAAAGCTTCAATCCGTTAAGTCTTGCGCTCTTAAAAAATTCGTAACCTTCGATTTCGTTAGGAAAATCGCTAATTTGCGCCGAAACGCAAACGGCAAAAGCCAAAAGAAAGGTTAAAACGATAAATAGTTTTGCTGATTTCATAAATTTATTCTCAAATCTCTCAATGATTATTCGGATTATCAACCGTCAAACCTTCGGCAATCGCCGCGTCGTTCAAATTCGTGTCGGCGGAAAGCAAAATCAATGAAGGCAATTTGCGGGTAGCACGTTTGGTTTGAGTTTCCAGAGCCGCTGCTAACTGCACCGCGTCATAACCGCGCAAAGCATATTTTTCTGCTAATCTTGCGGCTTCCAAAATTAAACTTTCGGAAATCTCGACGCTGACAAATTCGCTCGCATAGTCAGTTTCAAATTGCTTTTTCGCCGTTGCCGCGTCGGTTGCGGAAATATGTCCGCCGCGCTGTTTGCGCGAGATTGCCGAAACGACTTCGACAAACGTGATTCGCGCAATGAAAACATAATTCCCCGCTTTCGGATCAATCGTCGCCGTCAGCCACGCCGAACCCGTTTCGGTAACGTAGCGTTTTGCCAACGCGCTCGTGTCACAAAAATACGTCGCCATTTATCTGCGCTCCCGAATAATCATTTCCGAAATCGGTTCACCGGTAACGGTAACGGGTTTGTAATTCTCGTAACGCGAAAAATCTGTAATCGGCGGCGGAACTTTACCGATAAAACCTTCGGCTTCCATTTCTTTCAAAAATTCTTCTTCGGTCATCCGCGGTTTCTCTTCTTTAGTTTCCAAAATCGAATCAACGACATTGCGAACTTTCCGCAAATCTTCCGCCGACAGCGTTTGCACTTCATTCACTATTTGCTCAACTGTTATTTGCATAACTTTCTCCTATCATAATTTCAATTAAATCACGCGGCTAAAACTTCGACATATTCACTTTTCGACAAAGGTTTCGGAATTCTCGCGCCTGCTTCCGTCAAATCTTCAAGATGAAATTCAATCGCTTCCTGAATCAGTTGTTTGACTTCGTCTTCCGTTTCCGCCGACGCGAAACAACCCGGCAAATCGGGAACATACGCGCCGAAACTCTTTTCGCCTTCTTCAATCACAACCACATAACGCATAAATTTTTGCCAGCATCCAAAAGTTACCTGATGAAAATTCAATAACTTGTGTGGCATTATTTTATCAAATTAGCCGAAAGCGAGTGCAAACATTATGCAAAACATCGAATATCTAAAAGACTAAGATGCAGTTATCGTGCCAATCGAACAATGGGAAAAATTTCAGAACGAACTCGTGCGGCTTAAAAAGCGTGTGAATAAAGCGGGCGTTCTGACCGATTTCAAAAAATCGCTGAATAATCTCAAAAAAGATTTGCAAAATGAAAATTACGATGCAAACTGCGAAATTTCAGCCGACGATTTTTTAGCCGAACTTAAAACTACCCGATAAAGTTGTCAGATTTCAAATCTTTCAACTTTTTAATCTTAATTTCCGAAACTTTGACATCGGCTTCAAATGAAATTATTTCTTTCGACTGCAACGGATTTCCATTTTCATCCGCAACATCGGCAATTATTCTGTCAGCCCAATTTACGCTTCTTTTTCCGACGCACATTCGACAACAAATGTCGCGCTCATCGGTTTTGTGATTTCAAATAAGAGCATAATTAAAATTACTCCCAAATCTCTTTCAAATTCAGCGTAAAACTTTCAAGAAGCGATTCGCCCGAAATTTCCGACGGATTTTCTAAAATTTCAATTTCTTTATTCGGACGATAAATAGAAACCTGCTTCGATTTCGGGTCAATCAGCCAACCGAGCGACACGCCGTTTTCGACGTATTCCTGCATTTTATCCTGTAAATCTTTTAGCACATCCGTTTTAGAACGAAGTTCAATAACAAAATCAGGCGCAAACGGGATAATTCCTTCCTGTTCTTCTCTTGTGAGCGAATTCCAACGCTTCGTTTTTACCCAAGCGACATCGGGCATCCGCTTTGCGCCGTTATTTAATTTGAAAAAAGTCTGAGCATCAAAGACTTCGCCCGAGTCGGTTTCTTCCGCCCAATTACCGAGTTTTCTGTTCAAAAACGAATTTTTCTTGCCCGTTACTCCGCCTGGTCCCGGCATAATTTCCAAATCTCCTTCCGCACTCATTTCAATTAAAACGTCATCATTATCACGACAAAATCTTAAAAACTCTCTGTCGTTCATTTTCTTTAGAAAAGAACCGAACTCGATTTTGATTTCGTCAAAATAAGTCTGTTGGATAATTTCGTTATTTATTACAACCGAACTCATATTTTTTCTCCTTATCAAACTTTGAATGTTCATTTGCTTTAACCTTTTTGGCGATTTTGTTTAAGTTTGTATTAAATGAAAATTACATTTAGTCGTATAATAACATTTTAGACGGATTATATTTGCCAGATGCACAGACGAACTCGGTTTGAAATAAATGAACGCAGTCAATCTGTTTTTATTTACGATTGGCTGACTATTGTGGTATTTTAATTATACAAATTTGTTCAAGGGAGGAAAAGTTTATGCAAGGTCCGTTAAGAAGTATTTTGGCAGGTGTCGCCGCTTGGAAACTGGGTGGCGGTTGTATTTCGACAATCGTTATATTTTTGTTGGTTTTTTATCTTTTGGGTTATGTTGGTAATTGCTAACCTTTCGATTGATAAAATTAAAAAAAAGACTGCTGTGATTTCCAATTGCAGCAGTCTTTTTGATCTTATCCTTTGAGGTTTTTATGAAAGAATTACGAAATTTAACATCGCAAGCCGAATTGAAAAAACGTCTGCAAACGGATATTGAAAAACGAAAAACCGTTTCGTTTTATCAATATCATTCGATTGAAAATCCGCAGGCATTTCGGGATGAATTTTATGAAAGCCTTGAAAGTCTGGGCGTTTTGGGAAGAATTTATATTGCCGCCGAAGGTGTTAACGCACAGATCAGCGTTCCCGAAATGAACTTTCAAAAGTTTAAAGAATATCTCGATTCGATAAATTTTCTCAAAAATATTCGGTTAAATATCGCGGTTGAAGACGACGGGAAATCTTTTTGGGTTTTGAATGTTAAGGTGCGGAAAAAAATCGTCGCCGACGGCATCGAAGACGAAACTTTTTCGATGGAACGTAAAGGCGCGTATGTCAATGCCGAACAATTTAACGAATTGACCGAAAATCCCGACACGATTGTTGTTGATATGCGGAATTATTACGAATACGAAGTCGGACATTTTGAAAACGCGCTTGAAGTATCAAGCGACACTTTCCGCGAACAATTGCCGATGGCGGCTGAAATACTGGCGGACAAAAAAGAGCAAAATATTATTATGTACTGCACCGGCGGAATCCGCTGCGAAAAGGCGAGCGCGTATCTTTTGCACAACGGTTTTACCAAAGTTTTTCATCTCGAAGGCGGCATTATCGAATATGTTCACAAAGTTAAGAAAAAAGGTTTGGAGAATAAATTCAAAGGTAAAAATTTTGTGTTTGACAGCCGTTTGGGTGAACAGATTTCGGATGAAATTATCAGCAATTGCCACCAATGCGGCGAAAAATCCGACACGCACCGCAATTGTGAGAATACGGCTTGCCATTTGTTATTTATTCAGTGCGAAAAATGTTTTGAGGAAATGAACGGCTGTTGCAACAGCGAATGTTTTGAAATCATAAAACTGCCGCTCGAAAAGCAGAAGGAATTGCGACGCGATCAACATAAACGGGAATCGAAGTCATTCAATAACAGTCAAAATCGTCTGCGGGCGAGATTTTTTGATGTTCGGAAGAAATAACCTTGCAATAAAATACTATTTGCTGTTTTATTATTCCTTCATTTCCTTCAATGCCAGACGTTCGACGATTTCGCCGCCAATCAAATGATTTTCGATTATTTCCGGCACGTCTTCAGCGCGAACCTGTGCATACCAAACGCCTTCTGGATAGACCAGAACCGCCGCGCCGACTGAACAGAAACCGACTGAACTGCAATCGGTCAGCATAATTTCCCCATTTGGATTTCTGCCCTTTGACTCTTTGCCGAAGCGCAGATTTCTTTTTTCCAGTTCCGTTTCAAACGCTGTTTTGACTTCCGCGCCGCCGACTGCCGCGCAGGATTTTCCGTTGCAGACAAAAACGTGATGTTTGATCGCCGCAGACGCGACCGGTGCGAGTTTTTCAAGTTGTTGGCGGTCTTCGATAAATTTCGGTTTGCTCATAATTTATAATCTAAAATTTATTTTGCTCAAAAGCAAAAATGCAGACTTGTCACAATTTGCGATCTCATAAAAAAATTTTGTTTTTTTTCACAAATTCAAAATAATCTCCTGTTTATGTTATTATTCATTTATTAAATGCTGTATATTTAAAGGTTGGTTTTTTAGAAAAGAATGGATGTCGGTATTATCATTCACGTTACGGTCGGCACGGAAAAACGCACTGAGTTTTTCGCGGAAGAGAATATCCGTTTCGGTTCGACTGAAGACAATAACTTACAAATAAAATCGAACAAAATCGCTGTCGCCGGAGTTTGGCTCGAAATCGAACTCGAAGAAAATGTCTATCGCGTTACCGACTTTAACGAATCGCTAAACTTACGGCATAACGGCAGACCGATTCGGCGTTTTGTCGGAATTCGGGACGGCGATATTATTGATATTCCCGACACCGATATTTCCTTTTCATTTTTTTCACTCGCGTCGCAATCTTCGATGATTACGACAAACCGCGAACCGCACATCGCGCAGTTTATCGAAACCGCAGCGCTCGATTCCGCTTTTACGCCGCAGCGCGACGATGCCAAGGCTTTTCTGCGCGAATTTGTCCGCGAACTTTCCCGCGAAATCTCTTGGACGACAAAACTTATAATTTTAGCTCTCGCAATCAGTTCGATTAGCGGAATTCTTTACCTCGGCTACGCTTTTAATAACGAACAGCAAAGAAATCGGGAGTTGACCGAACAGCAAAGCGAATTAGTCCGTCAATTGCAGGAAAAAATATCGCAAACCAACGATCAAATCGGTGAACTGGATAAATCGAATAAAGACATTATGAAAACCGTTTCGCTCACGCAAAACGTGCGTGTCGAATACGGGAACGGCGTGTGTTTGATTGTCGGTGTTTATGATTTGGTTGACCGCAAAAGCGGCAAAACTCTGCGTTATCCGAATCCGCAGGATTTTCAGCCGAGTCAGTTTGAACCGACACCTTCGGAAGAACAAATTCCGTCCGATCCCGGACAAACGGGTTTGACCACGGAAGGCAGCGGAAGTCCGGTCGAATATGATTTTATCGGCACGGGTTTTTACGTCGGCGACGGATTTATATTGACCAATCGCCACGTTGTGCAGCCTTGGGAAGAAGACGATTTGGTCAAACAAATGATGAAGGAATCGAATGGACGGGCGCGAATCAAAAGATTGGTTATCTATTTTCCAAATTATCCGCAGCCGTTTCCGCTGAAAATTCGACAAATCGGTTCGCGTGAAGATTTAGCAGTTGGTTCGATTAATGAGAATCTTGTTTCGCCCGATATTCCGATTCTTCCGCTCGATGCCGATTCGGAAGCCGTTTCCGTCGGCAAAACAGTAGTTACGATGGGTTATCCGAACGGACCGGACAGACTACTTGCAATGGTTGACGATGAAGAAGCCAAATCAATCAATTCACGGTTTGGAGGTTCTCGCCAATCTCTGATAAATTTTCTGGCGCAGTCGCGCAAGATCGTCCCACTGACCACGCAGGGTGCGATTACGGATTTGGACACGCGGCGGATCGTCCACGACGCGAAGACTGCCGAAGGCGGTTCGGGCGCGCCGCTTTTCGGACAGACCGGCAAAGTAATCGGCGTAAATTTCGGTGTTTTCACCGAAAGTAACGCGGCAAATATGGCGATCCCAATTCGTTTTGCCATTGATTTATTGAAACGCGCCGGTTGGAAATCGCCGGAGGAAATAAAAAATGTTACAGCTAACCAAAATCAAACCGCCGCCGCGAATACAAATTCTTCCGTAATACAAAACAAACCTCAATAAAAACAGTCGTTTGGAGCGCAAGCGATATGTAAAAAAACACAGGGAAACATTAAAACAAAATGTTTCCCTTTAATAGTTATTTGAAGTTAAAAGATATTCCAACGATTTTGTTTTTCTGTTTGAGATTCACAAAATGCAGCAATTCATTGCTCGATCTCGTAGCCTGACCGATTTTGTTTTATTTGCAGACCGTTTGAAACTTCAATCCGAACTTCTTGAAACTTACCGTTGCGGCGATTCTCATCTTTCGGATAAAAAGCTAAAACGTATGAAGAAGTTATCTCTTCCGCCAAAGATTTAAACAGAGGTTCAAAATCCTTCTGCGTGGCGTAAAAGGCGCGTCCGCCGGTTTTTTCGAGTAATCCGCTGGCTTCGAGCGGTGTCAGCAACGGTTTTTTGTCCATTTGCAGACGCGAAAATGAGGGCAAAAGCACCGAATAAACCGTTGTTTCGGCTTCGTTGGCACGCTCGATAACGGTTTTCGGCGAAACCGTGTCGCCGACGGGAAAACCATCCGTGATTAAAATAACGGCGCGTTTCGGGATTTTTTGATTAACCGTCGGCGGCGATTTTTTTTTAATAAGCCGAATCGCATCATCAACCGCGTCGTAGGAATGCGTGGATAATCCGTCTTGTTCGCGCAGAATTTTGTCAATTGATTTTTCGAGTTTTTCGGGACGATTTGTAAAAGACTGAATCGTTTTGACCTGCATTCCGAAAGTCATCACGGCAAAATATGAATTGTAATCGGCAAGTCTTTTGACAAAATTTTGCAGTGCTTGGTGAATTCGTCTGAGTTCCGCCGAAGTAACGCTTCCCGAAACATCGAGCGCGAAAACTACGGAAAGCGGACGGCTTTCATCATTTTTTTTGAGCGGTTCAAAAAATTCGACGGGACGCTCAACGCCGTTCTCGAAAATTTTGAAATCCTTTGCATCGAGTCCGCGCACGGGATTGCCGTCCTTGTCGGTTACGGAAACTTCAAAAGGAATCAAATTTGTTTCCACGCGAATTACTTCTTCATTATTTTGAGCGTAAGCGGATGAACAAAAACCAAGTATTATCAGGCTAAAAAAAAACAAAAACGGATACACGTTAAAAAACTTTCCCGCTTCCGTTTTTAGTTTCTTTGCTGCCAAATTTTGTAGATGTATTTGTTTCATTTTTTATTTTTTCAGACATTCACTTCAAAAACTGCGAAAACTTTATTTCGACATCAGTTTGCCAGATCGGATTTTCAAAATCTCTCTACTTAATATGAAACCTTTATTCGATTCATCGGTTGCCTCTAAAATATGATTATATCTTACAATGTCGTCAATTTGATAGAAACCTATTATTTTGAACAGTCATATTGACCGATTTTCTGTCAACTTAAATTGCAAATTTCAGAACTGTCAACAATTAATTGATTCTTTAATTGATTACTTTTTGGCACGAAAGTTGATTTGTTTTTCGACTGACTTGAGGTTTAAGTTGCACCAGTAAGATAAAATTTATGTCAAAGTAATTTTACCTTCCACGTTTCAGGCACTATTTCCACAAGTCAATTTACAAAAACAATGAAAAAATTTGACCTCTCGGGTTACAATTTCAAGACAAAAATTTACTGGAGTGTAATGCTTTGTTTATCAATCATTGCGAGCGGTTTTGCGCTTTACAAAATCGCCGAATTTTCTTTTGTAAAATTTCTGTTTTTAGGCGGTTCACTGGTCGTTTCAGCGTTTGTTAATAAATATCATTTCAAGATTAAGGGAACTCAAACAGCCTTTTCCGCTAAAGAATTAGTTGTCTTTTGGGGAACGATTTGGCTCGGCATTCCGGGCGCAATTCTGCTTGCCGCAAGCGCGTCTTTAACAAAATTCAATTTGGCGAAAAAATCACCGTGCCAATGGCTGATCAATACTTTCGTCAACACGGTTTCGACTTGTGCGGCGGCATCCGTATTTTATTTGACTCTGTATTATTCAATCGGTTTTACGGAAAATCAGATTGCCGATGTTCAGGTTGATAAAACTTGGTTTTTGGCTGCCGCCGGATTGATGATTTTTACGCATTTTCTTTTGTTTTCTGTTGCATCCTCGACCTTTCTTGCAGTTGAGGGCAAATATCGTTTCGGCGAACTTTGGAGGAACAATTTCGGCTGGACGGTCGGCACTTATCTCGTTGGCGCGATTGCCGCGTTATCGCTGCATTTTATTTTCCTGTCTTTCGGTTTAGGCTTCGGTTGGGTTGTTCTTCCGATTGTCGTTACGGGTCATTTTGCCTATCAAATTCATCTGCGAAGACTGGCGCAAAAAACCAAAGAAATCCGCGAAGCCAGCCGTATTCATCTGGCAACTGTCGAAGTTCTCGCAACGGCGATTGATGCCCGCGATCAGGTCGGTATCGGGCATGTTCGCCGCACACAGATTTACGCCGTCGGCATCGGTAAAATTTTAGGTTTGTCTGATGATGAACTTCAGGCACTCAACGCCGGCGCACTTCTTCACGACATCGGAAAACTCGCCGTTCCCGACCACATTTTGAACAAACCCGGTAGATTAACGCCTGCTGAAAGAGAAAAAATAAAAATTCATTCGTCGGTCGGCGCATCAATTCTCGAAACTATTGATTTTCCCTATCCGGTGATTCCCACCATCAAATATCACCACGAAGCGTATGACGGCAGCGGTTATCCCGAAGGTTTAAAGGCAAGTAATATTCCGTTAACGGCGCGTATTTTGACGGTTGCCGATGCTTTCGATACGTTGCGCGGTGCGCGTCCGTATCGTGAGGCGGTGTCGCGTGATGAAGCCAGAAAATTTCTTTTAAATGGTGCGGGAACACAGTTTGACCCGAAAATTGTTGATGTGTTTTTGCGAAATTTGCGAACATTTGAAGCGGAAGTTGTCGAGCAGGGATTTTCTTACAAATTCGACGATCAAGGCGCAAATGAAATAAATACAAACATCAGCGAAGATGCCGATCAAAGTTACGTCGAGCAAATCAAACGCGCCAACCGCGAAGTTTTTTCGCTCTACGAATTGGCAAGAGTTTTCAGTTCGTCATTAAATATTCAACAAACACTTTCTTTGTTTGTCGAAAAAGTTGGTGAATTTGTGCCTTTTGACACTTGCATTGTTTATCTGTCGGAAGAAAACAAAGAATTTGCCAAAGCCGCTTTTACGAAAGGTAAAAATAGTTCGACACTGAAAAATAAACGGGTCAAAGCCGGCGAAGGTGCAACCGGATTCGTGTTGAAAAAACGTCAGCCGGTTCATAAAGTCGAACCGGGACTCGATTTTTCATTTCACCAACTCGAATTAGTTGAAGAATATACTGCAATGGCTTCTCTGCCTTTGATTTCGGAAGAAAAACTGATCGGCGCGGTTTCTCTTTATTCGTGCGAAATGGATGATTACGAAGAAGAACATATGCGTCTTCTCGAAACGGTTTCGCGCATTGCGTCCGACGCAATTTGTATGTCGTTGCAGCACGCCGAATCCGAAACGCGAGCCTTGACCGATCCGATGACTTCGCTGCCGAACGCCCGCAGTTTGCAGATGCAGTTTGAAAAAGAAGCCGGACGCGCGGGGCGCAGCGGCGGAACATTTCAGCTTTTGATGCTCGACCTCGACGGTTTTAAAGCCATCAATGACACTTTCGGTCACAAAGTCGGTGATGCTTTATTAAAAGAAGTCAGTAAAGTAATGCGCGGTCAGCTTCGTGATTACGATTTTCTGGCGCGTTATGCCGGAGATGAATTCGTCGCCATCGTGCCGGATACCGACAACGAAGGAATTCAGGAACTATGCGAACGAATGGCAAAAGCCGTTTCAGATTTTGCCTTGCCGGTCAGCAAAACCGAATTTGCGCGTGTCGGAGTCAGTTTAGGCGCGGCGTGTTTTCCGAATCAGGGTGAAACGCTGGATCAAATCGTCATTGCCGCCGACAAAGGAATGTATGCGGCAAAGGCGCGAAACAAACAAAAACAAGCGGCTAAAAATTCTCCTGCAATGTCGCAAAGTCCTGCTGAAGACAATTATGTAGTTGAATTGGACGAAAGCCACATTATTTCGACGGCAATCAATTAAGATCAAAAGATTTATTTGTTTTCATCCGTTCATATTTCCAATTTTACGCCGTCCCGCGCTTCGATAATTTCGCAGGGTGGCGAATATTTTTGCACTTCCTTTTGAAAATCAACCGCGTCCCATTCAGGATAAAGATGAGTCAAAACTACTTTTTTCGGTTCGGCGTAACGAATTAAATACATCGCTTCGCCGAGTTCGAGATGTGTTTCGACTGGTTTGTCTTTGAAAAACGAGCATTCCAAAATCAGCAAATCAACATTTCGCGCCAGCGTTCCCAAATCTTTCGTAAATCCGGTGTCCGCCGAATAAACGAGCGTTTTATCGTTTTTACTTCTGATATGAATCGCTAAACTCTCGTCCGTGTGCGGCGTATTAAGCGCGGCGGCTTCGGTTTCATTCAAAATTTCAAATTTTTCAAGCGGTTCGACTTCGACAATTTCAATTGGAAAAGGCTGTTTTAAAAGTTCGTAATCGTTTGCGTTGTCAAAAGATTTAACCAGTTTTTTCAAACCTTTCGCGCCGAAAATTTTCAACGGCTTTTCTCTTTCCTGCGTTTCCGGCGCGTATTTCGTGCCGAACAAAAACGGCGCGAGTCCGCCGATGTGATCGAGATGAAAATGCGAAATCCAAATCGCGTCCAAATTCGCCCAATCTAGTTTTTCCTGCGCCATCCGATGAACCGCCGAAGCTGAACAATCGAGAAGAACCGAACCGTTTTCAGTTTCCAGCCAATAACCCGACGAACTTCTTTCAGGATGCGGAACCGATGTTCCCGAACCGAGAATTGTTATTTTCATAAATAAATTTTAGCCGTAAGTTACACGAATTGCACGAATAAACTTAAAAATAATTTGTGTGATTAGTGCAATTCGTGGCAAGTTTTCTTTTGTGGTAAATTATTTTTATGAACGAAATAGACATACTTGCAGTTTTCGCACATCCCGACGATGTTGAATTGACTGTCGGCGGAACGCTTTTGAAAATGAAATCGCTCGGTTATAAAACCGGCGCACTCGACGTTACAAAAGGCGAAATGGGAACGCGCGGAACAGTTGAAGGTCGCGCTGCCGAAGCGGATGAAGCGGCGAAAATCTTAAAATTAGATGTGCGGGAAAATCTCGAATTGCCCGACGGTCACGTTTGGCTGACTGAAGAAACCCGCACGAAATTGGTCAGAGTTTTGCGCCGTTTGAAACCGAAAATTTTGCTGACGCATCAGATTGACGATCCGCATCCTGACCATAATCATATTACGCAGCTTGTTCGTGAAGCGGCGCGGCTTTGTTCGATGCAGAAATATGATTTTGATTTCGGTCAGGAAAGAACAAACGCCCCGATTGTCGCGCACAATATATTTTCACAGCGCGTTACGCCGTCTTTTATCGTTGATATTTCAGATTTTCTTGTTGAGAAAACAGCGGCGATTCGCGCTCATAAATCGCAGTTTTATAATCCGCATGCCGGAAAGGATGAACTCGAAACGCGCCTGACGAACAAGGGATTTATTGACGAATTGGAAAATCGTTCGCGTTATTTCGGAAGTTTGATCGGCGTTGCAGCGGGTGAACCGTATTTTGTGCGCGAGGCGTTAAATGTCGAAGACCCGATTGAGCTTTTAACCAGACCGATGAATCTTTATTCTTAAAAACTTTAGAAGTTGTCTGAAAAATAAGAAATTAGACTCGGATGAACGCGGATAAAACGGATTTTCGCTGATTTATATTAAAAAATCCGCGTCAATCCGCCAAATCAGTAAAAATCCGCGTCTAATTTTTTGTCTTTTCTTTTCAAACGGCTTCTTAAATTTGTCTGCCGAGTTCGGGAACAATGTAAAGCAGCCACCACAGAAATATCTGAATCGCCAAAACGACAAAACTCAAATAAAAACTGACGAGTGCGAATTTGCGTCCACCAAGTTGCGGATGACGCAGATAAGTAAAATAGCCGAAACTGCTGACGATGAATGTGAACGGCACAAATAAAATCCCAATATACGGCACGAGCGAATAAACAAAACACGCCCAAGCCATTTGCGAAACCGTGTTCTCGTTTCGTTTGAATAAATCCGTAACTTCCTCGCCTTTTGCGTTTTCGATGAGAAAAGATTGTCCCTGCAAATGATAAGAAGCCCGCAAATTGTCGAGCGGTTGATAATCTTCCTTAAGCAATTTTCCGCAAACAAGGCAAAATTTCGCGCTTCCGCGCCGTGCTTCCGCGCCGCAAGCGGAACACACCGAGTTATTTGTTACGGAATGCAGATTACGGATTTCTTTAATCTTTGATTTCACTTTTGCCTTTTTACTTTTGCCTTTTTACTTTAACGTCTTCTGCCTTTGCTCGCCGCTTTTCGCGCCACGCTGAAGTTTAGTTTTTCACGACTGGCAAAGTCTTGTAAAGCACCGAGAAAAACTTCGCGGTCGCGCATCGTAATAACCGCTGTCTGATCAGCAGTTTCAAGCGCGTACGGATAACCCAAACCAATCACACATTCGGCGCGGACAACATCTAAAACTTCGTTCAAAAGTCCGGCTTCATAAATCCACGACGGAATATCTAATCGCGCCGGTGCGGAATCGGAAGTCGTTTGCAAATATGTAAATCCGACAATTGATTTATTCGTTTCATCATCAATGAACGCGCTCAAACCACGCCGTTTCGAGTAACAAAAACAAGTTCTGTCGCCCCAAAATTTCAACACTCGTTCAGAGTTTGAAGTCGCCGCGTGCAAAATCGTTGCATCGTAAAGCGTCCTGACATTGGAAAGCGCACTGTCATTGAAGTTATCGAGCAAAGTCAGCAAATCACGCGCATAACTTCGATCAACATAACCGACAAGCGGGACTTTCGCGGCGATTGAAAACCGCACGAGTTCGACTAATTTATTAGTAAAACTGACTTGCAGACTCGTTTGCGGGTGCGGCGTTGACAGCAAAAGAGTGCCGTCATAAAAAGCCAGCGGCATTCGTTCGCCGCGCGTTTGCCAGCCGCTTTTTTTCTGCAAAAATTCTTCCACCTTTTCGACTTCCGCTTCAAAGCGAAATTGCCCGACCTTCGTTTCGGGAATTACGGGTTCATCCTGCGACAGAAGTTTTTCGGGCGAAAGGACAAAAAATTTGGCATTTTTTTCGTAAGATTGTTCAGCATTATGCGGATTTTCAAACCAGCCGATTTGAATCGCCGCGACCGGCAGCGAAGTTTCCTTTTCCGCGTAAAGCTGGCTTCCGTCCGCCGCAAACGTCGTGCGGTTTTGCAAAATCCCGTTTGCCCACGCCCGCGCTTCTTCGTGGTTTGCCCAACTTTCCGCAAAGTCGAACGAGAAGGATTTTCCCGCGTCCAACTCCGCCGACGGCAATGCGCCCGCATCATCTCTATCTTGCAATTTCGCCCAAATTTCCGCGCTCGGCGTGTTGCAAAGCGATTGCAATTTTTCTAAATAATCCGTCAAATCACCGATTTGAGTGGCGGCAAAACGCTGAAAATCAGCACGTTGATTGTCTAATGCAGGTTTTAAAAGTTCTCGAAAAAGCATTTTTTGGTGTTGTTTATGCGATCAAAAGTAATCGCTTACAGTATAAACTTATTTTCCGAACTGATAAAACCGAATTGCGCCCGTTCTCATACATTTAAGATCGGGCGCAATTTAATTTGTTTAAGTAATCGAGCAAATATAAATAAAGGTTTAATTCGCAATAGATAAAAGATGAAAGATGATAACTGATAGATTACATCGCGTTTTATCTTTTATCTGTCATCTGTCATCTATCCTCTATTCCGATGTTTAGTCTAAAATAATTCTGCCCGATTACTTAGTTCATCAGAATTTACATCTGAGTTTCGTCCGCGCTCGGACCATACATTCCCGGAACAGGAATGTCATTCATCCGCAGATAAACCGAAAGCTGCCCGCGATGGTGAACGATGTGATTCAAAATCATCGCCCGCACAACACCGATTTTCGGCATTTGCAGATAGATTTCTTCACCGTTGCGAAGCGTCCACTGTTTCATAAAATCCGCTTCGTCAATTTTTTTCCCGTTTTTCAAATTGTAAATCGAAAGTTGTCCCGGAACATTTTCGATGGCGACAAACGCTTTAGTCGAATTTATTGCGGCGTTATCGCCAAAAAATCGCCAAACCAATTCGCCATTTGCAATCGAATAAAGCAAAACTCTGTTTTCCGAATCAATCATAGTCAGCCAATCGCCAACGGCAAACGCTCTTTTGATTCTGAATGAACCTTCGCCCGTTTCGATTAAAGTTTCTCCGATGACATTTCCCGTATTCGCATCCAAAACTTGCACAAAATAATCGCCGTTCTTATCGCCTAAAGTCTTGAGTTGATCCGATAGTTTGGGATTTTTCTTGATTTCTTCTTTAGCCGCTTTTGTGGAAACCAACCAATAAAATGCGGCTGTTTCGCTCGCCGAATCGAATTCATAACGCGGAACTTCATTCGGAAAACTTTTTGACCAGAGCATTTTTCTCAAACGCGCGTCATATACTTCCAAAGTGCCTTCTTCGCCGGAAAACCCGTTTCTCAAATCGAATCCTGTCAGCAATCCGTCGGTAAAAGTGAATTTCGGTCTTTGTTTTTTATCTCCTTCGTCAACTTCTGCGGTGTCTTCGCCTTTTTCTTTTTGTTTTTGCCGTCTTTTTTCTAATTTTTCATCTTCCTTAGTTTGCAGTCTGACTAGAAATTTCCCGTTTTGTTTGGTGTTCCGGGTTTCAATCGGCTCAAGAATTCCGGCTTTATTTTCAGCCGGACTCATCGCGCTCATTGCCCGCAACTGTTTTTCAAATTTCGGGAAATCTCCATACATATATCCGGTTTCATCAAAATACGAACCTTGAAAACCACGAATGTAAATTTTTATATCGCCCGTCGGAAGATTCCAAATTGCGCCGCGTGATTTTTCCGAAACCGCCAGCCATTGAAAATCCGGCGAAAACGCAATTGTTTTTACGTCGCCCAGATTATTTTTCGGAAGTTCAATAAAGCCGATTTCGTCTAATTTCTTATCATTTTTGTTAAACTCGAAAAGGCTTATTACACCATCTCTACTTTCCGAGATAGAATAATCACCATAAACATCCAGAGCCGGAGTTTTGTTCGAGGCGATGAATTTTTTAGCTTGTAAATCATAGACTCCGACAGGATTGGACGTGGTTGGACGAACAAGTAAATAATCACCTTTGTAAGCCTTTGTGTATGAATCGGCGTTCATAAAGAATTTTTCTACTCTCTTGCCGTCGGGAAAAGAAAAAATGCCCGATTTTTCAGGGTCTTTTCGATGCTGACCGATTATTTTATCGTCAGAATAAAAAGCAAACGGCATTGAAATAATGCTTTTCAATTCTCCGCCGATTTTGACTTCTTTTTTCTCCTGCAAATCATACGCGATAAAGGATTCCTGATTCAGATTTGTGCTGAAAAAGCTGCCATAAACATTAAATCTGAAAACTCTTCCGCCGAGAAAATATTTCCCGTTCGGCGAAAATTCCATCTGAATCGCATTTATCTCTTTTTCATCGTTTTCATTTAAATCGAAACTCCAACCGAGATATTCCATAAAACTCGGCAAGTAAAATTTCTCTTTTCTTACAATATTTTCGTTGGTTGCAACATCAATTACGTCCAAATTTGCTGATCCCGAATAACAAACCAAAGTGTTGCCGTCAGGCGAAAGAGCCGATTGCCAACAGCCGTCGCGGACAAAAACTTCGCGTGCCGAAACTGCTTTTTTTTCCGCCACGCTCCATCTTTCGGCTCTCAATCCGTAAGTTTGAAACGTAACGAACTTTGAATCGGGCGAGAAATTCGCGAATTTTGCATCTTCGACATCAATCCGAAAAGCAATGCTGAAAGGTTCACGCTTCAAAACATTTATTCCCGAAGCGTCCTGCGCCAAAACATAATTTCCGTCAGGGCTGAAACGAAAATTCTGAATATCTCCGCGCAGATAAGGTGTCAGAGATTTTTTCATTATCAAAGACGAAAGTTTTTCTGCTTTTGGAAAATTTGTCGTCGTAATAACGTAAGATTGCCATTTTTTGAAGGTTTCATCCGAAGCGAAAGTATCTTTGTCCAAACATTCAGACGGAAGAGTCGAAATAGCTTTGAGTATTTCCCGAAGGCGTTTTTCGGCGGGACGGGTCGTGCCGAAAAAATCCGTAAAACTGTTGCCGGTTTTGCCTTCGGTTTCAGCTAATCTGTTCCACGCCGAAGAAAAGGCTTCGGGATTGTAACCGGCGGCAACCATCGAAAAAACTCCGATTTTATCGGCTTCAAGCTGTTGATTATCCTCGTGATTGTTGCTTGTCTTGACTCTTTTTGTATTTCGCTTATCAATAAAATCATTATATTTTTGATAAACGTCTTCTCTGTCGCCAACGCTGTCAACGCCGAGAATTTCCTTAAAATATTTACTAAAATCAATCGCGCTGTGCCTGACAGTGCCGTGTCCGAGTTCGTGTCCGATGATTCCGGCAAGTTCGGCTTCACTGCGAACAAAAGCGATCATTTTTCGCGTTATATAAATTCTGCCGCCAGCCGTGTTGAAGGCATTAAGTTCAGGCGAATCAATCACATAAAATTGGAATTTAAGATTCGTCGGCGGCAAATGTTTGACGAGCTTCGCACCGATTTCGCGGACATATCTGTTGGCTTCCTCATCGCTGATAACTCGGAAATTTTTATCAATAGTTTCCGCCATCACATCGCCGAGAAACATTTCCTGCTGTTCGCTGAAAATATTTTTTGCGTTTTTGTTAAAGATGACTTCAGGCGGCTTGCAGGGATTTTGGGAAAAGATTTCCAACACGCCAAACAAACAAATAAATAAAAGGGAAATTGCTAATTTAATTTTCATGATTTTGTGGAGATCAGGAGTTAAAATCCACCTAATTATACAAAAGCCGACAGGCAAATACAATTAAATTTTTGGAGAACAATTCAGATAATTAGTTTTTTTCGACTACTCGTCTTTCTCAACCGAATATCTTTTCACCGGCGAACTGCTGTCAAAATATATCGCGTTCACTTACCGCCGCTCCCGAATAATCATTTCCGAAAGCGGTTCGCCTTCAAATTGTATCGGCTCAAAATCGTCGTCTTCGTCGTTTTCGGTGCGTGTCGGAATACTTTTGATAAATCCTTCGGCGAGAAGTTTGCGCTCAAACTCGTCTTCCCGCGCTTCTATTTCCTCCGCCAAAATTTCCTTCGTAATTTTAATCGGCTCGATTTTTTCCGCTATTTCAACGAGTTTTTGCAAATCTTCGGTTGAAATTATCACTTGATTTTCGCTGTGATTTCTCGTTTGAATGTTCATAAAATTATTTCACGCGGCTCGTTCTTCGTTTCATAAAATCCATCAAAACAAACTGCGTCAGGTTGTTCGGATTAGCGAAATACGCTTTGCCGCGTGTCATCGCCGACATTTGTTTGACGAATTCGACCAAATACCAATCGCTGGCGAGCATAAAAGTATTAATCATAATTCCCGATTTGCGGCAGGCTTGCACTTCTTTGAAAGTTTCCGCCATCACAAACGGATCGTTGCCCATCGAATTTTTGTAGAGTATTTTCTTGTCGCCTTCGACGTTTTGCGAATAGCGGCGATGCGCTAAATACGCGGCGTTGGAAGGTTCGATGTAACACGCCGTCGGCTTGCCGTCCGTCACCATGACGATTTGTTTCATATCTTTACGCTGGGCGTTTAAGATTCTTCTGGCAAGTTTCAAACCTTCCGCCGTGTTTGTGTGATACGGTCCGACCTGCGTCGTCGCCAATTTTGCCAGCGGCAATTCTTCCGCGCCGTCGTGAAAAAGGACGATTTTTAATGAATCACCGGCATATTGCGTTCTGATTAAATGTGCCAAAGCAAGCGCGACTTTTTTGGCGGGCGTAAATCTGTCTTCGCCGTAAAGAATCATCGAATGCGAACAATCGAGCATCACAACCGTCGCGCACGAAGATTGATAATCCTGCTGATAAACGTGCAAATCTTTATATTCCAGATTTAGCGGAACGCCCAAACCTTCGCGCGTAATCGCCGATAAAAGCGTCGAATTGACATCTAAATTTATTGTGTCGCCGAATTCGTACTCTTTTGACGCTTGCGCGGCTTCGATTCCCGTGTCGAGATAATGCGTGTCGTGTCTGCCGATGGTGGACTTGCCCATCGAGCCGAGAAGTTTTTGCAGAGTTTTGTAGCCGAGGAAATCAAGTCCTTTTTCGGTTACTTCAAACCGCACGTCGCGCGGCTGCGCTTCGCCGACTTCGCCTTGTCCTTGCCCGTTTTGCTGCTGTTGCTGCGGTTGTTCGACTTCTTTTAAGTTCAAATAACCTTCTTCGACCAATCTTTCAATTAACTGATTGATTAATTCTTCGAGCAGCGAACCTTTAAATTTGCCGTCGTTGTCGGCGAGCATTTTTTCGACATCCGTTTCGTCCAAAATGCCTTGTTCCATCAACGCTTCGAGCAGTGCCTGACGCAGCGCATCAAGCGAATCGTCCATCTGATTGCGTTGCCGCGACCAGTAATAATCGTCGTTATAGCCGGAATCGAGCATCATATCCGACAGCGAATTCATCAGATCGCCGAGATTGATGTCCGAAACATTGAAACCCTTAAATTTTGAATAGCGAATAAATTTCATTCTTTTATTTTCCTTGCAACCCATTTTTTTGACTTGCCATCTCAGACGCTAAAGTTTATCTTTTTAGTTGCAGACTTTCCCAAATTGTTCTTCCCAAAACTAAGTATATTTCACTCTCCCCATAAATTAAAAAACCAAGGAGTGAAAGATAATGAAAAAGTTTTTAGCAAGTTTTCTGATTTTGTTTGTTTTTATGATTACGGTTCCGCTGACGGCGGAAGCACATAACGGTTGTTCGCGCCATCGAAAGGCGCGAAGAAGCACGGCGACACGCAGTTATGCCCGAACACGGACGGCGCGTTATCCGGTTTATCAAACACGCGGTTACAGTTATCGTCGTCCGTCGCTTTACCAGCGTCATAAGCACGTTATTGATGTCGGCATCGGAACGGGCGCAGGCGCGTTAATCGGCGGATTGCTCAGAGGCAAACGCGGCGCGGGATACGGCGCGTTGATCGGCGCAGGCAGCGGTTTGCTTTATACAACGGTTCTGAAGCCTAAGAAAAGAGTTTACCGTCGCTAAAGATAAATTTTAATTCAGACAAAAAAGCCGCGCTGTTAAAAAACAGCGCGGCTTTTTTATAGAAATTTAAACATTGACGGCGGTGCGGTTTTGTGCGGTTGAAGTTTGTAAAAAATGTATTGATAAACTTTGGTGAAAACTTTAAGATTGTAAATAGACATTATTTGAAATAAGATAATTCCTCAACATTTGTAAGATCAATCGTTTGCATTGGCTGGCGAAATGTAACTCGCAGATTGTGCAATCCACAGGCAATCTCCATTATTACGTCCGAGATATTCTCTTTCGTCA
>JBBPXX010000160.1:0-28375 GCA_038200505.1 Pyrinomonadales bacterium
CAAAAAGTTTATCGGCTTGAGCGAAGACGCAATTGTTGTAAAAGGCATTGACAATCTTTTGACGACACGCGCCCGCTGCTGCAATCCTTTGCCGGGTGAAAGCATCATCGGCTATATTTCATTGGGAAAAGGCATTGTCGTCCATAACAAAGCCTGTAAAAACGTCAAACAACTGATGGTCAACAGGGATCGCATAGTCGAAGTCGAATGGGCGAAAAATGATAATAAACATATTCAATCGGTTCGTCTTTTGGCAACGACGGAAAACAGAACCGGAATGTTGGCTGGAATCACTAACGCAATTGCCGAGATAAAAACCGGAATTCGTGATGCGCGGGCAAATGTTTCAAAAGATAATCGCGGATTGATTGAAGTTACGATTGAAGTTTTTGACAAAAAACAGCTCGATAAAGTAATAAGTTCAGTTGAACAAGTTCCAGGAGTGATTGCCGTCGAAAGAGTGAATTCTTAAAATTCCAGATTCCAGACTCCAGATTCCAAATTTCTTTGACCAATAAAATCTTGAATCTGGAATCTGAAGTTTGGAATTTCCACTCGTATCTGTTAAAATTCGCGTTTTGCTTAAAGAATAAAAATTAAAGGGCGAGGTTATTTGTGAAAGAAATTATTACAACAGAAAATGCACCCGGCGCGATTGGACCTTATTCGCAAGCCGTAAAAACAGAAAATATGGTCTTTTGTTCAGGGCAAATTCCGATTGACCCAAACACAGGCGAATTTGTTTCGGATAACGTAGCCGAACAAACTCATCAGGTGTTAAAGAATTTGAGTGCGGTTTTAGAAGCAGCGGGAACTGATTTGAATAATGTCGTTAAAACTACCGTGTTTTTAGCCGATATGAACGATTTTACGGCGATGAATGAAGTTTATGCGGAATATTTCAGTGAAAATAAACCTGCGAGAGCAACAGTTCAGGCAGCGCGTCTGCCGAAAGATGCGCGGGTGGAAATCGAGTGCATAGCTCTTTTATAGGTTAAATGTCTAAAATCCAACGATTAAAACAGTTTTCCGACTTTGGATTTTAGACAGACTTAAAAAAAGAGCCAAACGCCGAAAAACTGCGCGTTTGGCAACCAATATTCCGTGTAATGATTCAAAAGTAATTACGCCGCTTTGACAATTTTGCCGCCTTTTATGCAGCGGGTGCAAACCTTCATCCGAACATTTCCGCCCTGCGGACGTTGAGTTCGGATTGATTGCAGATTCGGATTGAACCGTCGGCGCGTTTTGTTATTCGCGTGTGAAACATTATTTCCAAATTGCGGACCTTTGCCGCAGATTTCGCATCGTTTTGCCATAATTTTAAAAGCCTCCAAATATAATAACGAGGTAGAAAGAAAGAGTTTTGTTATAAACTCAAAAACAAGATTTATAACATATAAAAGATAAGAAAATCAAGTAATGATAGATACAGTTAATTTTGAAGGAGTAAAAGCCACAGTGCTAAAATCTAAATTTAAGTTTTTTTCGATTGCTGTTTTGGCAATCACCGCGTTCACTCTGACCGGATGTCAGAACGGCGCAACTACTAATACAGCCACTACCGGCAATGTTGATCCGAACGAAACCGCCGCAACCGTTAATGGCAAGGCGATTAAATTGGAAGATGTCGAACGGGTTATCAAACAGCAGGGACAAGGACAGGAATCAAAACTTTCACCTCTGGAACTGGCAAAAGCGCGGTTGCAAGTATTGGAAACATTGATTCAAAATGAAGTTTTGTATCAAAAAGCCGAAAAGGAAAATGCAATTCCGTCGGAAGATGAGATTACGGTTGAGTTTAACAAACAAAAAACGGCAAGCGGAAAGTCCGCCGACCAGATTGCCAAAGAAATGCAGGAATCGGGTTTAACCGAAGCCGTTGCGCGTGAAAATATTAAAAAACAGCTTGCAATTCAGAAGTTGATTAGTAATGTTACGGGAAAAATCGAACCGCCGAAAGACAGCGAAATCGAGGCTTTTTACAACGGAAACAAAGATGCTTTCGTCAATAAACGCGGTGTAAAACTGGCGGCGATCGTTGTTGATCCGGCAAATAACGGCGAAGGCGACACGACGACAAATGAGCAGGAAGCAGTTTTAAAGGGAAACGAAATCATCAAAGAATTACAGCAGGGAAAAGATTTTGCGGCTCTGGCGCGTGAGAAAAGCGAAGATCAAAGCAGATTACAAGGCGGCGATTTGGGCTACATTTCAGAAGATGAAATGAGACAAACATTTCCGCCGCAGGTTGCTGCGACTTTGATGGATCCTAAATTTTCAGTCGGGCAAATTTTGCCGACACCGATGCAGGGCAAATTTTATATTTTCAAACTTCAGGAAAGAAACGACAAAGACGAAAATTTAACATTGGAAAGTCCGGGTGTGCGTCAAAAAGTTACGGATGCGCTGATAAATGCCAGAAAAGAATTGTTGAGCGCATCTTATGCGGCGACGGCAATGAACGATGCCAAAATTGAAAATTATTTGGCAAAGAAAGTTGTCGAAAACCCGAATGAATTGAGCGGAGCGCGTCCGGCAGTTGCAGATACGCCGCAAGTTGAAGCAAATTCAAATACAAATGTGAACTCAAACGCCGCTACGAACGCCAATACAAATACTAATGCGGCTAATAAATCGGCGGTTAATGCCAATACAAACGGAAAATAATTAACATATCAAAAGTTAATTTGGTAACGAGCAATGATGTATATTGCTCGTTATTTTTTGTGATAAATTTAAAAAATGCTTTTCAGACTATCCGAAGTTTATAAATCCTACGGCGGCACCGACATTTTAAACGGCGTGTCGTTTCAGGTAAATCCGAATGAAAAAGTCGGACTCGTCGGGCGCAACGGCGCGGGCAAAACCACTGTTTTTCGAGTAATTACCGGCGAAGAAGCGGCGGATTCAGGCGAAATATTGAAGATGAATAATCTGAAAATCGGATTATTGGAACAGCACGTTGATTTTACCGAAAACGAAACTGTTCATACCGCCGCGCTTTCGGCGTTTAAAAAACTCCACGACATCGAAGCCGGAATGCGAATTTTGGAACACGAAATGGCTGAAAATGTAACCGATGAAATTTTGAATGAATACGCCGAACTGCAAACCGAATTTGAACACGAAGAAGGTTTTACATACATTGCAAAAGCCGAAGCGATTCTTCTGGGTTTGGGTTTTACAAAAGAAATGTGGCAGCTTGAAACCGAACATCTTTCCGGCGGACAAAAAAATCGGCTCGGTTTAGCCAGACTTTTATTATCGAACCCGGATGTTTTGCTTTTAGATGAACCGACAAATCATATGGATGTCGGCGCGATCGAATGGCTGGAAAGTTTTTTGCAGACATTTGAAAAATCTTTTGTCATCATCAGCCACGACCGGTATTTTCTTGACCGAACTTGCCGCCGAATCGTCGAAATCGAGCGCGGACGAGCCGTAACTTACAAAGGAAATTATTCGCAATTTCTTGTCGAACGCGAGGAACGACGCGAACAGCAGCAGCGCGAATATGAAAATCAACAGACTTTCATTGCCAAAAACCAAGAATTTATCCGCCGCAACCTCGCCGGTCAAAAAACGAAAATGGCAAAATCGCGGCGCACGATGCTTGAAAAACTCGAAAGAGTTGATGCCGTCATCGCCGACAGATCAAGCGGAAACTTTAATCTCAGAAAAATCGAACGCGCCGGTTCAAATATTTTAACGGTTGAAGATTTGGCAATCGGTTACGGCGAAAACAACTTGGCGAACGATATAAATTTTTCGCTTTTGCGCGGCGAATGTCTGGGCATAATCGGCGGTAACGGAACGGGAAAAACGACTTTTCTCAAAACGATTTTGGGACAAATCCGCGAACTCGACGGCAAAATTGTTTGGGGAACGAAAACCGACATCGGTTATTATTCGCAGCAGCTTGAAGAATTAGACGAAAGAAATGAAATCATCGGCGAACTGCGCCGCGTCGCCCCGCTTGCGGAAAATGGTGCGCTGCGTTCTTTTTTGGCGCGATTTTTATTTGTCGGCGATGACGTTTTCAAGCGCGTTTCCGATTTGTCGGGCGGTGAAAAGGGAAGGCTCGCGCTGGCAAAACTGATTTATTCAAACAAAAATGTTTTGATTCTCGACGAACCGACAAATCATCTTGATATTCCGTCGCGCGAGGCTTTGGAAGCCGCTTTGTCAGAATACGAAGGCACGATTCTGACCGTCAGCCACGACCGCTATTTTCTCGATCAAATTTCGACGCAGATTCTTTCGTTTGAAAGCGACGGGGAAAATGAAGTCTTTAACGGCAATTATTCGGAATTTCACAAATGGCGCGAAGCCGCGCAAATTCCGAATTCCAAATTTCAAACTTCAAATGAAACTCAAGGTTCGGAAAATAAAGATGAAACAATAACTTCAAATAACGAACAAACAAACAATTTAAGTAAAAATCAGCAGCAAAAAATTGAACGGCGGATCAAGGAAATAGAAAAGGAAATTCCTGTGTTTGAAGACAAATCCGCAAAAATAACTTTGCAGATGAGCCAACCTGATATTGCCGCCAATCACGAAAAGTTAAAAGAAATTTCAGATCAACATCAAAAAATCGAAAATAAAATTAAAAAACTTTATCAAGAATGGGAAGATTTACTTTTATAAGAGTGCGGAAGAGTCCTTTGCGCTCCCATCAGCCTTCGATTCGATAATTCGGCGATTCTTTGGTAATAATTACGTCGTGAACGTGCGATTCGCGCAAACCTGCGGATGTAATGCGAATAAATCGGGCGTTTTCCTGCATCTCATTGATATTTTTGCAGCCCGTATAACCCATTCCCGAACGCAGACCGCCAACTAATTGCGTTACCATTTCCGCCAGAGTTCCTTTGTAAGCGACGCGACCTTCGATGCCTTCCGGCACATATTTTGAATCGGAAACGGTCATTTCCTGCGCGTATCTGTCGCTCGAACCTTGCTTCATCGCGCCGATTGAACCCATTCCGCGATAGGTTTTGAATGAACGTCCCTGAAACAGAATGACTTCGCCGGGAGCTTCTTCCGTTCCGGCGAAAAGCGAACCGATCATCACACAATCCGCGCCCGCGACAATCGCTTTAGCGACATCGCCGGAAAATTTCACGCCGCCGTCGGCGATAATCGGAACGCCCGAACCTTTTGCCGCTTTGACGCATTCGTCAATCGCCGTAATTTGCGGAACGCCCGCGCCGGTTACGACGCGGGTTGTGCAGATGCTTCCAGGACCAATTCCGGTCTTAACCGCATCAACTCCGGCATCAATCAAGGCTTTTGTGGCTTCGGCGGTGGCGACGTTTCCGGCAACGATTTCAATACCGGAATATTTCGCTTTAACTTTTTTTATAGCTTCAATCACTCTTGAACTGTGTCCGTGTGCCGTGTCAATAACGATTGCATCGGCACGCGATTCAATCAAAGCGGCGGCGCGTTCCATAAAATCTCCGGTTGCGCCGATTGCCGCTGCGACGCGCAGTCTGCCGAGTTCATCTTTCGCGGCATTTGGATATTTGATGGCTTTTTGGATGTCTTTGACGGTGATTAAGCCTTTTAAAAGTCCTTCGTCGTCAACGACGAGCAATTTTTCGATGCGGTGTTTTTGCAATTTTACTTTCGCTTCGTCCAAAGTCGTGCCAATCGGAACGGTAACGAGCGGTTGCTTTGTCATTACTTCGGAAACAGGAACATCGAACCGCGTTTCAAAACGTAAATCGCGGTTGGTGATAATTCCAACCAATAGATTATTTTCATCAACCACCGGAACGCCGCTGATTTTGAAGCGTTCCATAACCGAAAGAGCGTCGGAAACCGAAGCGTTGTCACGAATTGTAACCGGATCAACAATCATTCCCGATTCAGAGCGTTTTACTTTATCAACTTCTTCAGCTTGATGTTCGATGGAAAGGTTTTTGTGAATGACACCGATGCCGCCTTGCTGTGCGAGCGCAATGGCGAGCAACGCTTCCGTTACCGTATCCATTGCCGAAGAACAAAGCGGAATATTAAGGCGAATATTCCTTGAAAACTGCGTTGAAACATCAGTTTCGCTCGGCAAAATATCGGAATATGCCGGAATTAACAAAACATCGTCAAAAGTTAAACCTTCTTTTATTTCTTCAACTAACATAATTTTAATCGTAAATCGTAAATCGTAAATCGTAAATCGTAAAAGTTTTGCCTGTAAAAAGATACTTTGTTTTAAATTACAAAAGCCCGCATTTCAAGCGGGCTTAATAACAAAATGTGTTAAAAAATCTTTTATTTTCAGCTTGCAAAACAGACGCATAAATTTATTATCTGGCTGAAGTATTAGCATTTGTATTCACACCTCCAAAAGTAATTTCGCCATTTTGCCAAATCTGTTCGATGTTGTCCTTGTTGATTTCAAATTCGATTGCTATTCGATTGGACGTATCAGGCGCAGAAGGCAATTTTATTTGTTTGCCGTTGATTATCAATTGCGCGTTCTGCACTAAAGATTTGGCAAAACCGAGCCTTAAACTTTCCTTCGGTTCAAATGCAGCCGATTTTTCAGTGGTAATTAAAGTGTTTGCCTTTTTGCCGTCGCTGGTCGAAGCCAGTGAAATCGGACTGCCGGAAGTTTTGAATTCAACCTTCAAATCGTTCATTGACGGCACATTTGAAGGTGTCGGAGTTGCGCTTGCGGTGTTTGTATCGGCATTTACATTTGCCGAATTGTTTGCGTTGGTCGAATTATTTGCCGTTGTTTGAACCGAATTATTCTGAACATATCTGACAAAAGCCAAAATTCCCCACGTCATCAAACCCAAAATTACGACAGCGACCAGAATCGTCAGAATGGATGACGAAGAAACGCGGTCGTCGGTTAAAACTTCGGGACGATAAGTTTTCGTATCTTCTTCCTGCAAGCCTTCTTGTGATGAAATAAGCTGCGAATAATCCTGCAAGGCTTCTTGTTCGTCAACTCCGACATACTTTGCAAATGATTTGACAAAACCTTTATTAAAAATTCCGCCGGGCAGAATTCGATAATCGTCATTTTCGATTGACTCGATATAAAGCGGAGAAATGCGCGTTTGTTCAGCAACTTCGCTGATAGTTATATCACGCGCTTCACGTGCCTGCCGCAGTTTTTCGCCTAAAGTTTGGGACATTTTGTGTTTATTTTTAGTTCAAGTAATTTTTAAACCGAAAATGATTGTAAGATTGAAATATATCGTTGATAAAGCGAAAATGTCAATTCTTTAAACTGTTTTACGATAAAGTTTCGCGCTTGATTATTGTATCAAGTGCGTGTTACGTTTAGCCTTTATTATTTTCTTGTATTAAAATTAACAAACAAACAAAAAAGTGAGGAACGAAAAATGTCTCTTGAAGCACTCGGAATGGTTGAAACAAAAGGTTTTATCGGCGCAGTCGAAGCGGCGGACGCGATGGTTAAATCCGCCAACGTCCAATTAATCGGCAAAGAATACATCGGCGCGGGTTACGTTACGATTTTTGTGCGTGGCGATGTCGGCGCGGTCAAAGCAGCAACAGACGCAGGAGCGGCGGCGGCGCGGCGCGTCGGTGAACTAATTTCCGTTCACGTCATTCCGCGTCCACACGGCGAAGTCGAAAGAGTTCTGCCGAAAGGTGTCGGTTACAGTCCCGATGAAAAAGCGATAAGCGGCGGTTCACGCGGACAACTCGGCGCAGGAAATGCAGGAAGCGAAATTTCGGCAAACGATAAAAGTAAATCAAAGAATAAATAAGTGCTAAGTGCTGAGTGCTGAGTGCTGAGTTAAAATGTTGTCTTCTGACTCAGCACTCAGGACTCAGCACTCAGCACTCTTGAGAAGATGGATGATAAAGATTTAATTTCCCAACAGGAAGCGCGTGATGCCGTAGATTCGGCGCATCTGGCTTTTAAAGCGGTTGCGAAATTTGACCAAGCGAAGATTGACCGGATTTGTGAAGCGATGGCAAATGCCGCGCTTGCGGAATCAGCGCGTCTGGGCGCAATGGCAAATGAAGAAACAGGCTTTGGAATCGCGGCGGACAAGCGTGAAAAAAATCGCTTTGCGGCGGAAGACGTTTGGAATTATTTCCGCAACTTGAAAACCGTCGGTGTCATTCGTGAAACCGAAAGTATTGTCGAAATCGCTTCTCCGCGCGGCGTTGTCGCGGCAATTATTCCTTCGACAAATCCGACTTCGACGGCGATTTTCAAAATAATTATCGCCATTAAATCCCGTAACACAATTGTTCTTTCGCCGCACCCGTCAGCCGCAAAATGTATTGCGGAAACGGCGCGTGTGATGCGCGAAGTCGGTGTCAAAGAAGGACTTCCGCCGGATGCGATTTATTGTTTATCGAATTCGACTATCGAAGGCACGGAAACTTTGATGAAGCACAAACGCACGGCGGTAATTTTGGCAACCGGCGGAATCGGTCTTGTTCGTGCCGCATATTCTTCAGGCAAACCGGCGTTCGGTGTCGGACCGGGAAATGTGCCGGTTTTTATTGAAAAAACTGCAAATATTCAAAAAGCCGTCAGCGATATTTTGACTTCGACTTGTTTTGACAACGGCACGATTTGCGCTTCGGAACAATCGGTAATTGTTGACGCGCCGATTGAAAACGAAGTCCGCGAACAATTCAAAGCGCAGGGCGGACATTTTCTCAATCAAATTGATGCGGAAAAAGTCGGGAAAATTTTATTGACCGAACATCGCACATTGAATCCGAAGATTGTCGGAAAATCTGCCGATTATATTGCCAATCTCGCCGGCATTTCGATTCCGAACGGAACGCGCTGTTTAATCGCCGATTGCGGCGGAGTCGGGCGCGATTTTCCTTGGTCAATCGAAAAACTTTCGCCGACATTAGCGTTTTTTGTCGCCGACGGCATCGAAGCGGGCGCGAATAAATGCGAAGAAATTTTGCAGTTCGGCGGAATGGGACACACGGCTGGAATGCACACCCAATCACGCGAAGCCGCAATTCGTTACGGCGAACAAATGCCCGCCTCGCGTGTAATCATCAATTCGCCGACAACACACGGCGCAATCGGATTTTCGACAGATTTAGCTCCGTCAATGACTTTAGGCTGCGGTTCTTGGGGCGGAAACGTAACGTCGGACAATGTTTCGCCGATTCATCTAATGGACATCAAGCGCGTGGCTTTTGAAACTAAGCCTGTTGGTCAGCCGTCAGCCGTCAGCCGTCAGCCGTTTAAAGCTGATAATCGGCGGACAGCGGACAGCGGACAGCGAACAATCAAACGCGAAGAAATTGCGGCTTTGGTTGATAAATTTTTGAGTAAGAAGATTGCCGAAACGCCGATTGAAGTCGAGAATCAATCGGAAAAAGATCAAAGACAAAAAACCGAAAGTCCTGTCAAAACAATCATTCACGAATTGAAAACGGAAAACAAAACAAACGGCGCGAGACCGAAAACGGTTGATTTTGTCAGTGAGGACGATGTAAAGCGGGCGATTGAAAACGGTGAAAAAATCTACACGACGGCAAAAACAATTATCACGCCGTCTGCGCGGGACTTGGGCGAAGAGCAGGAAATTTTTGCAAAAGTATAAGTCGAGCAAAACAATATCCGGTAAAATCTTTGTTACAAGAAAATGACAATCGCTTGAATTTATGAAGAAAAATGGCTGAAACAATAGTCGAAAATCAAATATGTAACTCCTGCGGCGTGGATATTCGGAAAGGTGCGCTTTTCTGCTATCACTGCGGAACTTCGGTTGCGCCTGAAACTATTGCTCAGGAAACAGATAAAATTGACGGCGAAAAACAGGTTTTAGCAAAAGAAAGTAATACTGAAAACGGAAAAAAAACAAGTTCGACGAAATTAAAAAATAAACCGAAAACAGAGTCGGCATTATTTAAAGAAGTTACGGAAAAACCGATTCCAAAGCCTGAAGTTCGACCGGAAAAAAATCTAAAATCAGCCGCTTCACTGCGGAAAACATCCAAATCTATTCAAAGGAAAAAATTAGAAATAATTTGGGAAGAATACGACAACGCGCCGAATGTTTGGTTTATTTTAGCGACGGTTTTATTAACGATATTTGTGGCGGGTGCTTTGTGGCTGGCATTATATTTCGGTTGAAAGTTTTAATCTTAAAGATAAAAATCGTCTATATGGTGAAAATCGAATTAATGTCGGTTCGCCTTTTTTAACGGCAAAAATTTTTTTAAGCAAGTGAGTAAAAGTTTTATGATGTCTTGATTATAAGTCCTTCATTACTTTTGCTCACTTGCTTACACTATTTTTAATTTGATCTGCCAACGACTAACTTAGCGGAATCAATTGTGGTGCTTTTACCCAAATATGCTGTGCAAATCCCAGACCGACTAAAATCAAAACTCCTGCAAGGGCGAGAAGAAAGATATTTCCCGTCAACAACAATATTACCAATGGCAGAAGGTTTCCCGCAAAGACCATTCCCGACCAAAATGCCCAACTAAATTGTCCGCTTGTAATCATTTTGACGACCTTGTGCGCGTCCTCGGTTGAATGCGTTGTGGTTAATTCGATTGCCAGAGTTATCAAATGAACGGCGATTGTAACAATGCTCAAAAATGTCAGCGCAAGCGTAAAACCGGCATTGACTTTCAGAAATAAATTAACCAAAAGATAGACGGCAAATCCAGCCATCAGGGAATGAACAATCATATGCAGACCGAGCATCGGCGATTGCCAGAAGTCGCGCCCTTTTGCCTGTGCAAACAGAAACGCCGTGTAAACTGCTGACAAAACGGCGAAAATTATTCCGAAAGGTTCGATATATTTCAGTAAATTTTCAAAACCGAGAAACGAAGCCGCGAGCCAAAACGTCAAAATTGCGCCGTAAATTGTGATAATATACGAACCGCGCGAAAGCCACGATTTCCATTGCGGACGAAACAGGACATACAAAAATCTATCCGGTCTGCCCAAATCCATAATCAGCAAAATGCCCGTAATTGTTAAGAAAACTAAGGACACAATCGCGCCGATCTGTTTGACGAGAAGCGGCATTTCCATAAAGTAACCGCCGACAAGTGGAAGCAAAAACGCGCCCGCAGCAATCGCTTTGGTCAGGATATACGCCGAAACTTCCCAACCCCAGAGAATTCCTTTGCTCGGCGCGTCATAAACTCTTCGCGCTTCTTTTTTTCTATTTTTATCGCGCGGTTCGATCTGCACGAAATTCGTCTTTTTCTGCGCGGCAATTTCTTCCTTGTTCGGCGATTCGTTGATGCGCTGTTCGGCGTATTTCGCGTATTTCCCAACGCCCGCCGCCTGACTCGACCACATATAATCCGCACTCTGATTCGTGTTCGTCGGATTCAAAGAATCGCGGTCGCCGTCAATGTAGAAAAGTTTCGGATTCGTGCCTTTTTCCGCCTTTCTGACCGAAACCGTTTCACGCGCTAAAAGGTGAGAAATTTCCGTTTCGGGATTGTCCATATCGCCCGAAATAATCGCGTGTTCAGGACAAACCACGACACACGCCGGTTCGAGTCCGATGTCGGTGCGATGCGAACAATAATTGCATTTTTGAGCAACCATCGTATCGGGATTGATATAGATCGAATCATACGGACACGCCTGAGTGCAGGCTTTGCACGAAATACAACGCCGATCATCAAAATCAACAATCCCGTCTGCCCGCGTGTAAAGTGCTTCGGTCGGACAAATCTCGACACACGGCGCGTCGGCGCAGTGATTACAGCGCATCACCGAAAAAAGTCTGCGCGTGTCGGGAAATTCGCCCTTTTCGATGTATTTTACCCAAGTGCGATTTACGCCGATGGGAACGTCATGTTCCGATTTACAGGCGACGGTGCAGGCGTGGCAACCGATACATTTGCGGTTGTCTATGATGAAACCAAAATTCATAATTTTTGTTTTTGTTTGCCCGCTAATTACGCGAATTTTCGCTAATAAAAAACCGAAAAATTACTCTTAAAAATTCGCGTAATTAGCGGGCAAATAATTTTATTTTACAGGTAAATGCTCATTTAAATAGCGCGTCAAAAGCGAATATAAATGCCGCGTCGTGTTTTCGCCTTCATAAATTCCGTGCGTCCGGTTCGGATAAGCCATCATTGTAAATTGCTTATTTTGTGCAATTAACTCATTTATCAATGTTTCCGTTCCCTGATAATGAACATTATCATCGCCTGTACCGTGAACGATTAACAAATCGCCTTTTAAGTTTTTGGCAAAAGTAACGGGCGAACCTTGTTTGTAATCTTCGGCGTTTGCGCCGGGAAGTCCCATATAGCGTTCCTGATAAATCGTGTCGTAAAAACGCATATCGGGAACGGGCGCAACCGACATTCCCATTTTATAAACGTCCGGGTAACGAAACATCGCGTTTAATGTCGAAGAACCGCCGCCGCTCCAACCCCAAATTCCGACTCTTTTTGCATCAATAAACGGCATTTTCGCGGTCATCGCTTTGACGGCATTTGCTTGGTCTTGCGAAGAAATTACGCCGATTTTTCGATAGATGCTTTTGCGCCAATTTCGTCCGCGCGGCGCAGGAGTTCCGCGATTGTCAACGCTCGCAACGATATAGCCTTTTTGTGTCAACATTGTGAACCACAAATATCTTGAACCGCCCCACGAATCCAAAACCGTTGACCGGCAGGTTCGCCATAGACATAATACAAAATCGGATATTTTTTGTTCGGGTCAAAATCGGGCGGTTTCATCATCCAACCGTCAAGCGTTACGCTTTCGCTGATGTCAATTTTGAAAAACTCCTGCGAACCCTTTTTGATTTTATCAACTTTCGCCTGCAATTCGGCGTTGTCAACAATTATCCGCAGCACCTTTTTATCGGCAACGTCAACAAATTCATAGTTTGGAACTTTACCGAAAGCCGAATAAGTGTGCATTGCCCAACGGTTATTCGGCGAAATATTGTAAGAATTCCAGCCTTTGTTCGTGTCGGGCGTAACTTTTTCAATCTTCCCGCTGCCGTCAAGTTTCGTGCGGAAAAGATAACGCTGTGCGGCATTTTCGGGCGATGCGATGTAATAAAGCCAGCCGTTTTGCTCGTCAACCGATTCAATTTCTTCCACATCAAAATTGCCGATTGTGATTGGTTTAAGATTTTTTCCATCACGCGAAACTTGATAAACGTGCCGCCAACCGTCGCGTTCGCTCGTCCAGAGAAAACTTTTGCCATTATCGAGCCAAATCATTTTCGGCATATTAACATCAACCCAAGCCGCGTCTTTTTCGGTCAAAACCGTTCGGACATTTCCCGCTTTGGCATCGGCAAACATTACTTGATTTGTATTTTGCAAACGATTGAGATGCTGCAAAACGAGTTCATCGGAATTATTCGCCCAATCCATCATCGCAATATAATTTTGCCGCAAATCGCCCGGCGTTTTCATCCAAGTCGTGGAACCGCCGTCGGCATTTATCACGCCGACGCGCACCGCCGCATTGGTCGTTCCCGCTTTCGGATACGGAATATATGTCAATTGCGGATAAAGTTCTTCGGTGTCGTTGATTAAAATAAAATCCTTGATTCCGCTCGCATCAAACTGCCAAAAAGCAATGGATTTGCCGTCAGGACTCCAACGCCAGCAATCGCGCAAACCGAGTTCTTCTTCATTTACCCAATCGGAAGTGCCGTTTATCAGAGTTTTCGAGCCGTCTTTGGTGAGTTGAACAATTTTGCCGTCCGCCAAATTTTCGACATACAAATTATTTTCCCGAACATATCCAACCTTTTTTCCGTCAGGCGAAAACTTAGCAAACATCAATGTCGAAGGCTTCGCATCGCCGCCGAGTTTTTTCAATTTACCGCTCATCAAATCCAAAACCCAATAATCGCCGCGAGTATTATAACGCCAAACTTTCTGTGAATTGGTATAAACCAAAATCTGCCGATTGTCCGCCGACCATTCGTAAGCGTTTATTCTCAAAGGCACATTTTCACCCGTCGGAATCAGCTTTTCAGCAGGAATCAAAACATTTCGCGTATTCTTTTCAACATCATAGCCGACCAAATCAGTCCCGCCTTGAACGCTTGCCGAAGGTTCGATTTTTGTATAAGCATCGCCCGACTTGAGCCAGCGAAATCCGCCGACATATTGCGCGCTAAATTCGCCGGAGTTAAATATCCGGTCAATAGTGAGCAGGGAAGTATCAATTGTTTGCGCGGAAACGAAAATCGAGAAACTAGCAACTAAAATCCAAAATAACAAAATTTTGCAGTAACGATGTTGATCCATTATTTTTCTCATAATAATTTTCCTTATAGAAGGCAAAAACTTGAAAGTTTGAGTAAATTTCGATGATGAATTACAACGATAATAAAAGATTGTATTAACAGGCAAAAGCATATTACGGTTCGAGATTTATTGTCAACGAAAGGCAATTGCGAAAGTCGTTCTTGAGCGCCCGTCGCGCTTTTGTTCGCGTTTATTTATCGTCCGAAACACGGCGAAACTAAAATTCGAAAGATAATTCCTTGGTTTATTTTCTTGTTTCTATTGACCACTATTTTGAGAACTTACGCTCCGGCGGAGATTCAGCCGAGTCTTTTTGATTCACTGGTAATGCTTGCAAAAACGGGTTTGACCGTGACGCTCTTTTTAATCGGCGCGGGCTTGTCGCGTGAAACTATCAAAAAAGTCGGTGTTAAACCGCTTGTGCAGGGCATTATTCTTTGGATTTTGATTTCGATTGTTTCACTTTGGGCGGTTTTGCATTTATTATAGTTATTAAATGGAACAACCAATCAAAGAATCTCCTGCTAAGCCAAAACGTGAAATGAGAGGCATCGTCGAGCCGAAACTCGTTAGAACTATTTCCTTTATCATAATTACGATTTCTTTAGTTGCCAGCACGACTCTGTGTATTTGGGCAATTTGGCAAACGGAAGTTTACGATACGGTTTGGCGGGCAATTGCGACATTTATGGTCGTCAGCGTCGCAACCGGAATCTTCACTTTTGTCAACGAAAAATTAGGTTAAAAGATTTTTGTGCTGAAAAAATTTCAATTTAATATCGAAGATACGACTTATAAAAATCGTCTCGACAAATTTTTATTTGATGAAATCACATCGCTCAGCCGAATGTATCTGAAACATCTGATTTTAGAAGGCGACTGCACGGTCAACGATAAAGTTGAAAATGCCGGTTATCATCTGAAATCGGGCGATTTTGTGGAAATCGAAATCGAAATCAAACCGGAAATCGAAATGATTCCCGAAAATATCCCGCTCGAAATCATCTTTGAAGATGCGGAATTAATTGTCATAAATAAGCCTTCGGGAATGCTCGTTCATCCGACAAAAGGTGTGCGGCGCGGAACTTTGCTTAACGCGCTGCTTTTTTATTTGAATTCCGATAAACAAGGCGAAGTAAAAAACGGTAAATTGATTCGCGCAGGTTTGGTTCACCGTCTTGATAAACAAACTTCGGGTTTAATGGTCATCGCCAAAAATCCGCGCTCACACCGTATTTTGTGCAGTCATTTTCAGCGCAGACTCGTCGAAAAAAAATACTTGGCGGTTGTCGAAGGAATCGTCGGCGAAGACTGCGGCACAATCAATGCGCCAATCGGACGCGATGCGGAAGAACGGGTTTGGAAAATCTCGCCTGACGGAAAATCCGCCGAATCGCGCTTTCGAGTCGTTGAAAGATTTGCGGATAAAACACTTTTAGAACTCGAACCCGTTACGGGCAGAACAAATCAACTGCGTCTGCACTGCACTCACATCGGACATCCGATAATCGGCGACGATAAATACGGCGGACGCGAATTTCCGCGTCTTTGCCTACACGCTTCAAAACTTGCCTTTTGGCATCCCAACGGAAACGAGCGGCTGGAGTTTGAAAGCATTTTGTTTGGATAAAGTTCAAATGTCTAAATCTTTTGATTTTTACGAAATACATATTGACGAAAAAATAAATAAATAATACACTCTAAACCTCTTTATAGATGAGAGTAGGATATTTCAGTTACAAGATGTTTTGGATTTTAATTGCTGAAAATTTTACTTACTTTTCTTATAATTTCAAAGGATAAAGTAAAAACTCAAATCCCACAAAATCCACAGGAGAACACTAATGTTAAATTACAAAAAACTAGGTATTACTCTAGTTGTTTTCGCATTGTTAATTAGCGGAGTGCTTTTTTGGAAAACAAATTCCACGTCGGGAACAACAGATGATGAAGCATTTCATCAGGGAATAAGAAATGCTCTTTCCGAAATCAACTTTTCAACGGGCAACGCTCCGGTGTCGGTCAGCACGACGACTAATAATCTGGCAAATTTTATTAATTACCGCTCCGGTATTCAACTCAGCCAAACAAATAAAAATCTCTTGATCCAGAATGAGCAATACGCTTTGGATAATTCACAAAGGATCAATAAGTATCAGTTAGCTCAAATCTTGACGGATGTTGCGTATGAAAAACTCGTTACTCTATCGGATGCAGATATAAACAGTATGGCTGATAATCTGCGCGGATTTAACACGGCTAATATGCCGCAAGATTATCAGAGTATTAGAAATCTGATCAGCATTCGTGCAGACGGTGAAGGAACAATGGATCCGAATGAATTTGTCAGCCGTCTAAAATCAATTAGGGACGATCAAATTGCATATAATGGCGGAAATCAAACAAACTCATGGCTTATTAATTTACAGCGGGCAACTTTTTTGAAGCGTGTTGAAGGTGAAATCAAACAACGCGCAACTACATTAAAAGATGCCGAGCCGAATTTCTTCGGCAGTTCTGCAAATGATGAAATGACACCGATGCAGGCAATTCTACTAACATATTCGGTGGCTGCTGATGATATGTTGGTTGGTAATCAAACCGAAGTACAGCAAAAAATGACGGAACATCAACAATTTGTATCTCGATTCGGAAACCAGTCTTATCCCGGTTCGCAAGGACAACACGCTTACGGTGTGAACGGCTATATTTACAGCACACCTTTGAATATAGTTCTTGACGATGCTGCAATGACAAATATCTTGAATAAAATTCAGGAAAGGAGGACTCGTAATGGTAGATAAATTTTGGCTCAAAGTTTTATTTTGTTCAGTTGTAATCTTCTCGGCTTGTAGTACCTGTGAATCTACTACCGTTAATGTTGGCAGGAGAAATACAACAGTTATGCTGCAATATCCAAATGGTCAAAATGCCCGTTTGACTACTAGCGACGGAAATGGCAATGTAGTCTTTCCTTGCGGGGAAGAAGTCGCCGGAACGCTTTAAAATAATCAAAACTATATAGTTACTTTACTGAATCGGAGATGAAATATTTCATCTCCGATTTTTTATGTCTTTATCGTTTTTTAGGATAAACTTTGAATGTAAAAAATCTTACCTTCTAATGTTAAAACTTGTTGACTAAATTTATAATTTTGTTCTAATATCTAAATAGCGAAATTCTTCGCTATTCAATTTCAATGCCTCAAAAACAAAAGAAAATCAAATTAGTATATTTCGTCATCATCACGCTTTTGCTGGTGGGTTTAGTTCCACTTGTTTTGACTGGTTGGTTTTTATCCGAAAAAAGCGCGAAGGAATTGCGGGCGGTTGAAAATCGTTATCAAACTCAGCTTGTTCAGGAAAAAGCGCGGCAAATCGAAATGTTCGGACAGCGTTACGGCGATTTGGTTGGAAGTTATGCCAAAGCTCTCGAACTTTCAAACGATCTTTCAATGCTTTCTTCGCCGCAGACGGAAGAAAAATTGGGCGCGACGCTCAAGGAAAATCCGAATCTGTTTGCGCTGTATATCAAACCGATAAACGGCAAATCGCTGGCGGTTTCGCAAGCCAAAGTGATTAGCGAAGAAGAAATTGAAACGCTTGCTTCGACGGAATTATCGCGTTTGGAAGATAAAAAAATAGTTTTCGGACAGCCGCAAAAATTAAATTCGAGTGGCGAAATTGTTCTGACGATTGCCGCGCCCGTTTTCGTTAATAAAAGTATTTCAGCGGCGGTTGTGGCGATAGTTTCACTGCGCGAAATGGCGGGAATTATGTCGGAAACAAAATCGATGAGCGAAGCGGAACTTTGGAAATCCGGTTTGCCGATAATTTTTGTCGTTGACGAAACCGGACGCGCCGTTTTTCATCCCGACGCAAGCGTTGTTTCAAATCAAAAATCGCTGACCGATTTAAAAATTGTGCAGGAATGGCAGGAAACGAGCCGTCAGATTCAATCCGCGCTCGTTCCGTTCACGACGGAGTATGACGGCAAAAGTCACGATATGATCGGCGCGTATTCGACGGCTAACTTCAGCAATGATTTAAACTTCGGCGTGATTACAATGCAGGACGAAAGCAAAGCTCTCGCTTCTGTCGGCGAAATGCGGCGGCAAACTTGGCTGATAAGTTTGGCGTTTGCGCTGATTGCTTTGATTGTCGGAAGTCTTTTGGCGAGGCAGCTTACTTCACCGTTATTAAATCTCGTTTCAGCCGCGCAAAAAATTGCGTCGGGCGATTTGTCGGAGCGCGTCGAAGCAAAAAATATCGCGGAAATTGACACGCTCGGCAAAACTTTTAATTTGATGAGCGGCAAATTGGAAGAACACATCGCCAAACTCGCCAAAGCCGCCGAAGAAAACCGCGAACTTTTTGTCGGCACGGTCAAAGCTCTCGCCGCCGCGATTGACGGCAAAGACCGTTACACACGCGGACATTCGGAAAGAGTTTCGCGCGTTTCGGTGGCAATCGGCAAACGGCTCAAAATCGGTGCAGAAGAACTCGAAACTCTGCGAATCAGCGCACTTCTGCACGATGTCGGCAAAATTGCGATTGACGATGCGATTTTGAAAAAGCCCGGTGCGCTGACCGATGAAGAATTTGAAATAATGAAAACTCATCCGCAAGCCGGATATAAAATTATGTCGCAAATTCCGGCGATGAAAAACTTTCTGCCCGGAATGTATATGCACCACGAAATGGTCAACGGCGCGGGTTATCCGCAAGGTTTGAAGGGCGCGGAAATTCCGATGCAAGCCAGAATAATTTCGGTTGCCGACACTTTTGATGCGATGACGATTGACCGCCCTTATTCAAAAGGAATGCTTTTGGAAGACGCGCTCGACCGCATCAGAAGTTTTGTCGGCACACGCTATGACGGCAAAGTCGTCGAAGCACTCGTCGAAGCCTGCGCCGCAGGCGAAATCGGCGGCGGAATCGTCCGTTTGAAAGCGACGATGCCGAATAATATCAGTCTGCGAAAGCCCAAAATTGCCGATATTCACGAACAAAAAGTTGCTTAACTCAAAGATCAATTTCGTTTCCCGTCTTCATTGAATTCACAAAATCTTTCACATTCTTCAAATAATCAACATCGAGACAAAAGATTATGAACGGTCAAAATTTACAGGAAATCTGGCAGGTTGATGTCAACGGCGAAGTTTATGAAACCGACTTTGAAGGTTTGGCAAATTGGATTGCCGAAGGTTCGCTGCTGCCGGAAGACAAAGTGCGGCGCGGCAATCTTCGGTGGATTCAAGCGGGAAAAATTCAATTTCTGCACGGCTTTTTCAACGCCAAGGAATTAGGAACTCCGTCGCCCGTTGTAACGACGACGACAGTTTCGACGGAAGAATCAAATGCCGTTTCACGAATCGAAACCGAAAATTTTGCACCCGCAAATTTACAATCCGATTTGCCGACGCAAATAACGGAATCGAAAACTGAAAATCTAAAAAACACAACCGAAGTTTCAGACAATTTAAAATCGGCAAAAGATGACAAAACTTGTGCCGTTCACATCGAAGTTTCGGCGTTTTATAGTTGCGAAAGCTGCGCGGAATCTTTTTGCAAGTCGTGTCCTAAAACTTACGGCAACGTAAAACTTTGCCCGTCGTGCGGTGCGATGTGCAAATCAAAAACCGAAATTGTTCAGAAACAAAAACAACTTCACCAATTTGAAAAAGCCGCCGCGACGAGTTTCGGTTTTGCCGATTTTGCGAAATCTCTTGTTTATCCTTTCAAATTCAAAGTGAGTTTAATTTTCGGTGCGATATTTTTTACGATTTTTTGGCTCGGACAATCGGTTTGGATTTTCGGCGGTTTTATGTTGGTTTCGGCTTTTTTCTGCGCGATGCTTGCCAACACATTGACTTTCGGAGTTTTGGCGAATACGGTTGAAAATTTTTCACAAGGCAAAATTACATCGGATTTTATGCCGCGTTTTGATGATTTTTCGGCGTGGGACGATGTGATTCATCCGTTTTTATTGAGCATCGGAGTTTACATTATTTCTTTCGGATTATTGTTCGCTTTAATTATCGGCGCGACTTGGTATGCGGTTGATTCGTTAAAGGAAATTGACAAAGCCAAAGATAAAATAGTTTCAGCCGTTCTGCCCGTTCCGCCGAACGATTTGAGTTTGGTGAAACAATCGGAACAAGTCAGCCAATTAACCGAGCAGTTTAAGAAGCAAAATAAATTTAAAGACGGAAATATGCCGGACGAAAACTCGATTATTCAATCACAAAGCACCGCTGCAAAAGAAGCGGCAATTTATGAAAACTTACAAAATCAAATAAAGCAGGCGCAAAGCGAACCGCAGGAAACAGCGGTAAATAATGATTTAAGCGAAATGCCCGGAAATGTGATGCGGTTGTCGCTAGCTTTTTCGATTCCGATTTTTCTGGCTTTTTTGTGGGGCGTTTTTTACTTTCCCGCCGCCTGTGCGGTTGCCGCTTACACGCGCTCATTTACGGCAACGCTAAATCCGTTAATCGGTTTTGATACGATAAAAAGATTGGGTTTCGATTATGCAAAAGTTCTCGGTATTTGTTTAATTTTAGGGATTTTTGCGGTTGTTCTAAACAGTGTTTTAGGAAGTGTTTTTGCTCCACTCAATTTGCCGCAAATTGGAAATATTGCGGTCAAAGTGTTTGACGGTCTTTTGTATTTTTACTTTTCAATAGTTTTTTCGGTTGTGTTGGGTTTTGTGATTTACAAAAATTCGAGAAGTTTGAATTTGTTTCGCGGTTGAAGAATTTTTTATAAATCATTTATTTCGATAAAAGCTCGGCAATTTGCCTTTTCAATTCTTTAACATCATCGCGCATTCTTTGCAGTGATTTAACGTGCGCGTTTTGCCGTTTGTATTCGTCGAGCGGCTGAACGGGCGTTCCCCACCAAACTCCGGCGCGGACGATTTTGTTTGGCAAAACTCCGGCTTGTGAACCGATAATCGCGCCGCTCTTGATCGTCGCGTGGTCGCCCATTCCGACTTGTCCGCCGATTATGCAGTCGTCTTCGATAATTGTGCTGCCGGAAATTCCGGTCTGCGCGGCGATGACGACTCTTTTGCCGATTTGGACGTTGTGCGCGATTTGCACGAGATTATCAATTTTCGTGCCTTCACCAATGCGCGTTTCGCCCAATGCGCCGCGATCAACGCACGAATTTGCGCCGATTTCTACGTTGTCTTCAATGACAACCGTGCCGATTTGCGGGAATTTTATATAACCGTTTGCGCCGTCGCGCACAAAGCCGAAACCGTCCGCGCCGATAATCGTTCCGGCGTGAATTATGCAGTCGTAACCGATTTCTACATTGTCGTAGATTACGCAATTCGGATAAATAATCGAACCTTTACGGATTGTTACATTCTTGCCGATTCGTACACCGTCGTGAATTTCAGAGGTTTCACCGACATATGAATTTTCGCCGACGCTGACAAACGCACCGATAAAATATGCGCGAACGTCTGAATTTTCGTGGATAGATGCAGTTTCATGCCAGCCGTTTTGCCAATCAAACGGATGAAGTTTTTCGGCAATTTTGGCAAAAGCGAGTTTCGGATTTTTGACTTTGATAAACGGACAGGGAAGTTTCGCGTCGAAATCTTCGGGAACAAGCAGGCAAGACGCTTTTGTTTGAGAGAAACTTTCTGCTTTTTCCGTATTTTCGATAAACGAAATCTCGCCCGTTTGAGCGTTTTCCAAACCCGCCACGCGCAAAATCTCGACTTCGGAATCTCCGCTAAGTTTTCCATTCAAAAATTCGGCAATTTCTTTAATCTTCATCTTTTATTCTGTCCGGCGAAATTGAAATATCAATATTCGGTGCAATTGAATTTTCCATTTCTTCGTGCAAATCTACGGCTTGCAAAACGGGCGACAGCGGACTGCGAATAATGCCGCCGCTCGTGTCGCTGATATTGTGAATCGTCATAAAAGCGTTGCTATCAATGGCTTTTACCGTGTCTTTTATTTTCGGAATTTCGTAGCGCGTAACGACGCAGTATAAAATTTCTCTGGCGTATTGATGTTTGCCGCTGCTTCCGGCGAAAACCGTTACGCCGCGTTCGAGTATGTCAACGATTGCCTGCCGGATTTCCCGACTTTTCGGCGAAACGATAATCACTGCGCTGTATTCTTCGATGCCGTGAATCAGAAAATCAATCGTTTTGGAAGCCGAAAAATATGTCAGCATCGAATAAAGCGCGGGTTCGATGCCGAGAAAAAACGCCGCCACCGAAAAAAGCACGACGTTAAAAGCGAAAATAAAATCGCCGACCGTCAAACCCGTTTTGCGGCTGACAAGCAGTGCGAGAACTTCCGTTCCGTCCAAAACCGCGCCGCCGCGAATCGCCAAACCAATGCCCGCGCCGAGGAAAAATCCGCCGAAAACCGCCGCTAACAATTTGTCGTGCGTTATTTCAGGATAAGGCACAAGAAAAACAGCGAACGCCAGACCAACAATTGCAATCGCGCTGCGAATCGAAAACATTTTGCCGATTTGCCGCCAGCCGATGATTACAAACGGCGTATTGATTAAAAGTATGAGAATCGAAAGCCGGATGCCGGAAATCTGCGAAACGAACATCGAAGTTCCGGTTACGCCGCCGTCAATAAAATGATTCGGTATAAGAAAACCACGCAAGCCTAAACCGGCGGCGAGAATGCCGGCGATTATTAAAAGTATGCGAACAATCCTGCGAAAAATATCGGTCATAAATTATTTACGTTTCTCGGTTTCGTTGACGATATTTTGCAAAAAAATTTCCATTCCTTCAATTATAAAACCGTGTTCGCGTTCGATTCGTTTCAAAATCGGCGCACTTTCGCTGTCTAAAAAATTTAAATCGGCGAGATCAATCGTCAATTTTTTACCGGATTCCAACTGCATTTCAAGAGCGATTTTTTCCAGCAAAATCGCATCTTCCAATTCCATTGAACCGGCGACGCGCAAAATTATATTTCCGGTTATCGTGTCTTCGATTTGATTGATTGTCGTCGGCATAATTTACTTGTGATTTAACGAAAAATTTGCTGCAAAAGCAAATAATGAAAAAGGCTTCACCCGAAACTTTCAGGCGAAGTCTTTTGTCGACAGGATTATAAGGGCGGGATTATAAGTGAGTTATATAATTTGTTTCGCTGGTTGGACGTAAGGTTTTCGTGAAGTTATGTAAAGAATTGTAAAATTTGCGGCAAAAGGATAATTTTTGACGTAAAATTAAAGTGATTATGAGTAAAATACTTTTGATAGACGACGACGAGGAACTTTGCGAACTCGTTTCCGAATATTTGGCGGTTGAAAATTTTGAAGTCGAAATGGTTCACGACGGCGAAAGCGGTTTGCAGAGAGCGTTGAGCGGCGATTACGAACTGGCGATTTTGGATGTGATGCTGCCGAAAATGAACGGTTTCGACGTTCTGCGCGAATTGCGGCAAACGTCAACGATTCCGGTTTTGATGCTGACGGCACGCGGCGACGATATGGAACGCATCGTCGGGTTGGAAATCGGCGCGGACGATTATTTGCCGAAACCGTTTAATCCGCGTGAATTGGCGGCGCGTTTGCGGGCGATTTTGCGCCGCGTCGAAATGTCGGAAGACGCAAAGCAGACAGAAAGCGATAAATTACAAATTGATGATCTCGAAGTTTCAATTTCGGGACGTTCCGCCAAAAAAGACGGCGAAGATTTAGGTTTAACGGCGGTCGAATTCGATTTGCTGGTTGCACTGCTCAATGAAGCCGGAAAAATCATCAACAAAGAAGATTTGAGCGAAAAAGTTTTAGACCGCAAACTTTCGCCGTATGACCGAAGTTTGGATATGCACATCAGCAATTTGCGAAAAAAGTTGGGAATGCGCGACAACGATGATGAAAGAATTAAAACGATTCGCTCCGTCGGCTATATCTACACAGTCAACAGTTAGCATTTATCAGCTATCAATTTGCACTTCCGGTCAGATCAAGTTGAGAACGAATAACTGCTAACTGTTGACTGCTAACTGTTAACTGAAAAAGATGAGTTTATTTCTAAAAATTTTCCTGTGGTTTTGGCTGGCGATTGCTTTGGTGGTCGCTACCTTGACGATTGTTAATTGGTCAATGCAAAGCGAGCCGTTGGTTCGACAGTGGCAAACTTTTGTCGGCGAAAGAGTTACGTCAAATTCGGCGACGGCGGCGCAGATTTTTGAAAATGAAGGACAAAGCGGATTGCAGCAATATTTGGAACGAATCGGCAACTCCGAGCGCGTCAATGCCGTCGGTTTGTTTGACGCAAATCGCCGTCTCATTGCCGGAAATGAAGTTGCCGACGAAGCGACTGATTTATTTGATCAGGCACTGCAAAGCGATACGACGGAATTTATTCGTTTGCCTGATCAAACAATTGCGGTTAAAAAAACACAGATCAAAAACGGAGCGAATTATATATATGTCGTGCAGTATAAACGTCCGCCGCAAACGCCTTTGTTGACTGAATTAAAAAATCGTATTCTGCAAATTCTCGCCGTCATTTTTACCGCCGGTTTGGTTTGTTACGCACTGGCGCGTTATTTGACTTCGCCGCTCGGCAAACTGCGTTTTGCCGTGCAAAAACTTGCTGAAGGGGATTTACAAACGCGGGTTGCGCCGGAAATAGGCAAAGGGCGCGATGAATTTGCCAGATTAGCGCGTGATTTCGACGAAATGGCGGAGCGTATCGAATCGCTGGTAACATCGGAAAAGCGTCTGACTCAAGATATTTCGCACGAACTGCGCTCGCCGCTGGCGCGAATGAACGTCGCACTGGAGCTGGCGCGTGTTAAAGCCAACCCTGAAACAAAATCTCTTTTGGAAAGAATTGAAACGGAATCTTATCGCTTAAATGAGATGATTTCGCGGCTTCTGATACTTTCCAAACTTGAAACGCGCTCGGAAAATTTTGAGAAGACCGAGTTAAATCTCACAAAAATAGTTAAACAGATCGCTGCCGATGCCGATTTTGAAGCGCAGGCAAACAAAAAATCCGTGAAAGTTTTGCAAAATGACGCGGTGAAAATTTTCGGCAACGAAAATCTGATCAGAAGCGCGGTTGAGAATGTTTTGCGAAATGCCGTAACATATTCCAAAGGCGAAACAAAAGTCGAAGTAAGTTTGAAAAAAAATGGTAAAAACGCCGAACTTATCGTCAGAGATTACGGCGAGGGCGTTCCCGAAAACGAAATTGCCAATTTGTTTCGCCCGTTTTATCGCGTCCACACGGCGCGGGACAGAAAAACCGGCGGCATCGGTTTAGGTTTGGCAATTGCCGAACGCGCCGTCAACGCCCACGACGGAAAGATTGCCGCGAAGAATTTAGAAGATGGTTTGGCGGTTCAAATCAGTTTGCCGTATTTAAATTAATCTAAGCCATTTGAAGCAAGAAATTAGACGCGGATGAACGCGGATTCGACGGATTAGCACGGATTTTTTTATTATGTTCAATCCGCGTTCATCCGCGTCTAATTTCTTCTATTTACAAACTTTCACGATTTCGACGCGCATTGACAAAAGATTGAATGCCTAAAATCACATAAAACAAACAAACTAAAGCCATTAACGCCTGCGACAAAACCGCCAGCGAAATTTTGATGTTGCTCATTTGCGAAACCAGTCGAAATGTCGGAATCAAAAATCCCAAAAGTCCGATAACCATCGCCGCGTGCATCAGATGTCTTCGCAATCCTTCGCTGTAAGTGGCGATAATTCCGAGAATCACCAGCAAAACACCGAACGCCGACGGGATCAGCGCGGTTAAACTCGTGTTTCCGTCAATTAGACTGAACGCATAACCGGCGATTCCGATTAAAATTAGTAAAATTCCGCTGACAATTGTGGTTGATGGCATAATTTTTATTCCAGATTCCAGATTCCAGATTGGATGTTTTTGAATTGAAATCTGGAATTATTTGATGATTGGCAAAACAATCATTGAAGCGTTTTTGCCGCCGAAATAGACTCTTTCAGTTGCTTTTTGTAAATCCGCCGCCGTTGCTAATTTGTAGTTCGGCATAAATTTCTGCGGGTTTCTGGCGACGAGCGGAAACCAAGTGCTTTGAATTTGCACCATTATTCGATGTCCTTTTTTGAAAGTATGCAGAATTCCCGGCATCGTATATTCGATTTTTGCCACTTCATTCGGTTTCAGCGGTTCGGGTTTTTCAAAACTGTTGCGGAAACGCGCCGGAAACGGTTCGCCGCGTAGAAGCATTTGATAACCGCCCGGCTGAAAGACCGAAAATGCGGAATTTTCCGGCGGTTTTACCCGTTCCGGCTGTCCATTCGGCAAAGTTTTTCCGGTTGTCGGATAATTATAATCGTCTGGAAAAACATCAATTAATTTGACGACAAAATCCGAATCCGTGCCACTTGACGAAACAAATAAATACGGATGAATGTCGCCCGCAACCGTAACATCTTCGGTCAAAGGCGCGGTTTCATAAACCAAAACGTCCGGGCGCGTCGAAGCAAAACGCTGATCTTCCGTCATATAATCACGCGGATAATTCGACGTAATTTTCTGCGTGTATGGAACAGGTTTCCACGGATCGGAAACGTATTCGTTAAAACCGCTTGCCGCTTTCAGCGCGTCTTGTGAAAACGTCAAACCGCCGTTTTCGGTAAAATAAAGCGCGGTGTCGGTGGCAGCCGTCGGATTGTAATGTTCAAACGCCTTCCATTCGTGCGAACCAGTGTCGAACAAATTTACTTCGTGAATTTTGGAAATGTCGCCTTTGCCTTTCAAAAAGTGATTGAAAAAAGGAAGCTCCAAATTATTGCGGTAATATTCGGCGGTTTTACTTCCGAAATAAGCCGTGCCGAGCCATTCGCCGTCGGAACGCGCCCAGCCGCCGTGAAACCAAGGTCCCATCACCAACACATTGAAAATTCCGGGATTTTGGCGTTCGATGTGCTGATAAGTCTGCAATGCGCCGTATAAATCTTCGTTGTCATACCAACCGCCGACGGTCATCGTCGCACATTTGATATTTTGCAGTTTGGGCAAGATATTACGGTCCTTCCAGTATTGATCGTAATTCGGATGCGCCATCATAGCGTCCCAAAACTTGATGCGGATTCCCAACGCTTTCTCATAACTGTCGGCGGTTTCCTTCAATCCGCCAATCTCTTTAAAATAATCGTAACCATCGTCGGTGTCGCGTCCTTTCCATTTGATTAAATAATCGCCGTTATCCGTCGGAGTCGGGCGCGGCTGACCGAAATTGCTGAAAAATGCGTAGTTTTGCGCGAGAAACAATGCGCCGTTGTGGTGCATATCGTCGCCGTGAAACCAATCGGAAACAGGTGCTTGCGGCGAACACGCTTTCAACGCCGGATGCGAATCAATCGAACCCGCCGAAGTGTAAAAACCCGGATATGAAATGCCGTAAGTTCCGACTTTTCCGTTATTGTTCTGGACGTTTTTAGTCAGCCAATCAATCGTATCAAAAGTGTCGGTTGATTCGTCAATTTCGCTCGGTTTCGTGTTTTTAATATCGGGGCGAACATCCACAAACTCGCCTTCCGACTTCCAGCGTCCGCGCACGTCTTGATAGACAAAAATATAACCTTCACGCGCAAAAAGTTCGTCGGGTCCGAGCGAAGTTTTATATTTATCCGCACCGTAAGGCGCAACCGTGTAAGGCGTTCGATTCAACATAATCGGATATTTTTCCGACTTTGCCTTCGGCTCATAAATCGAAGTAAAAAGTTTCACGCCGTCGCGCATCGGAATCAGAACTTCGCGCTTGTCGTAATTGGCTTTGATATAAGTCGCAAGATCGGTTTCCTTTGCAGGTTGCGCCGCTTGTGCAAAGAGCGAAATTTGACACAAAGCGATTAACGAAAAGACGAATAAAAGATTTTTTAATCGAATAATTCTCATAATTTTCTCCAAAAATAAAAGGCTGGATTTGTCCAACCTTATTTTCGCGCAATTATGATTTGATTACAAGTCATACGGATTACACATATCAATTATGCAATAGCTGACTTCCAAGCCGACATCAAATATCCAAATGAGGTGATAGAACTCAGACTTGTTTTAGAAAAGCTGTTCAGCCCCAAACTCATCAGTTGACTTAATTCTTCCACG
>JBBPXX010000161.1:0-20347 GCA_038200505.1 Pyrinomonadales bacterium
TATCTGGAGGTGTAATTTTTGTTGTAATCATAAACCGGTTCTAAGAATACCTTGGAATCCTTGATTCTTTTCCGCCGCCTGCGACGATTCTTTCACCAGCACCGGGCATAAATCCCAGGTGTTGTTCTAACTTTTCCGGGTCAACTAGAGCGGTTGTGCAATCAATATACGGGATAGCCGCAACTGGCAAACCAACCTAACGCGTCTTTTTCCGTCACCAAGAGCAAGGCTTCCTTGAGTGCCTGCTCTAACGCTTGACGAGTTCTCGCCTTCGCCGCTCTCAAATAAGTCTTGATTTTCGACCAGCATTTTTCTATCGGATTCAAATCCGGCGAATACGGCGGCAAATAAATCACTGTTGCGCCCCGCGTCTCAATCGCTTCTCTGATGCCTTTGACTTTATGCGCGCCCAAATTATCCATGATCACGATATCGCCTTTGAGCAGCGTCGGAGCTAAAACCTGCTCGACATATGCGCGAAAAACTGCTCCGTCCACCGCTCCTTCAATCGTCATCGGCGCAGACAGTCCACTCTCGGATAAACACGCCAGCATCGTGATATTTTCACCATAATTCTGCGGCACACTATCAAAGACCCGCTGACCCTTTGCGGCACGTCCATACAGCCTGGTCATCGCTAGATTACTGCCCGCCTCATCCAAAAACTTCAACCGCCCGCTAACGCCTGCCATTTCCGCTTGATACTCGCCGCGCCTCGTCTGCACCCGCTCCAAATCGCGCTCTGTGGCGTAAATCATCTTTTTTTTCGCGGCGCGCCTTCGGGAACTTGCGCTAAAGCGATTTCCGGTTTGGCATTATCGGCGTAACGCGAGCCGATGCCGACGACGTAAAGATTCGCGTTTCCCGCGTTCGCCGTTAAATTATTCGGCGCGTTGTTTTCGACAGGCGGCGAAAGTGCGGCAGCCGCGTTGTCAACTACGCGCACGCCGGATGATTCGAGCGTCTGACGCACGGCAATCGCCATCCGCTCGTTTTTCACCGAATCGGGATAGCCCATTCCATAATCGTGATTGCCGAGAACGGCGTAAGTCGGAATTCCCGCCTGCACGAGCGGTTGCAGAAGCGCGACCACTTCGTTGACTTCCGGCATAAAATTACGCACGTCTTCGAGTTCCACGTCTTCGCGTTCGTCTTCGTCCGTCGGCTTATAAACAAAATCGCCCGCGACAAAGACGGCGGCGGGACGCTCGGCGACGATTCGATTGACGATTTTTTTTACCGTGTCTTCGTTGCCGAGCCACATCCTGATTTGCATATCGGCAATCAGCGCGACGCGCTTTCCTTCCCACGCGGGCGGCAGATTCGGAATGAATGCGACTTCTTCTTTGTAATCAACGAGGCGCGGTTCAATGACCGCGCCCCAAATCAGCAGCAGTAGAATGACAACCGCCAAACCTAAAACGATGCGTTTAACGTATTTCCAGACTGATGCCATTGTTTAGCCCTTTTGACTCGATGAAAATAATTTATTCATCTCTTTTAATAACCTGCACGGAATTGGCGACCAGCACGGCTTTGTCTCTGAATTCGGTTTCGATTTCAGGCGTTAAATCAAAACCCAAATCGCGCTCGATTTCGGCTATTACTAATCGCCGGACAGTTCCGGTAACGCGCACTTTGGCATCGGCATCGCCGAACTTCATTCCTGCCGGAATCACGTTTGCCGCGCCGACGACGAGCAAATCGTTGTCTATGCCGCCGGTGAAAACCGAATCTTCGTCAAGCTCAAACGAATTCGCGCCATAGGTTCGTTCGACCCAGCCGCTGACCGTCACCGTTTTGCCCGCGTAATTGTTCATATTGCCGGTAATGTCGGCGATCTTCACATCGCCCGCCGTGTTCGCCGCCGGAGCGGTATTGGTCACCGTCCGGTTGGCGTTAGTCACAACAGCGGCGTTGTTGCTTCGCGCGTTGCCGACGTTTGCCACGTTCGCGTCGTTACAGCCGACGGCGAAGGTTAAAATTCCCAGACTAAAAATGAATGTCGCAATTGTAGTTTTTCTCATATTTGTTCCTCCAGTTTAATTTTAATCGGTTAAATTTTAAGCCCGTGCGCCATCCGACAAATTTACAGTCTGAATTTTCCGTGAAGACGGAAACAATATTGTTCGGCGGGTTAGCCCACGAGCTTAGATTCGTGCAAAACATCTTAACCAGCCGCGCTGCTTGAGCCTTTGCTCCGGTCGTCGGACAAATCTTCGACTTCGACATCGGTGCGGCGCACAGTGTCTTGAATCGTTTCGGTGCGTTCGACGACATCTTTGCTGATGACGATTTCTTCGACGACGCGAGCTTCTTTCGCCACGACCGGAACTTCTTCAACAACCGGAATTCTTATTTCGCCGTCTTTCATTTTATCCAGATCGCTCGCCGTGACCGCGCGATCAACCGGATTTCGTTCGATGTTAATTTTTTCTTCTCGCAAATTAACCGATTTCTCGACCTGCTGTTCCTTAATGCCGGTTTCAACGCGCACGCCGCCGGTTTCGACCGTGCGTTTGCCGACTTGCAATTCTTCTTCAATCACCGGAATGACGACATCGCCCGTCCCGGTTTCGCGCTGCTGCGTATTCGCCATCGGTCTGGCGGTCGTTGTCGTCGCCGTCTGCTGCTGCGAAGCATTGGAATAAACCTGCTCGCCGCCGCACGATTTGAATTTGCTTTCGATAAACGCCGCGTCTTCCGCCGTGCGCGGCGTGGCGCGAAGCACGATGCCGCCGGATTTGATGCCGGTTTCATAAGCCGCCGCGTGTTCTTCCGGGATGCCCGAACCAATGAGCGCGCCGACGAGTCCGCCCGCCAGTCCGCCCGCGCCCGCGCCGACCAAAGCGGCGGCAAGCGGTCCGGCGACGATCAGACCCAAACCGGGCAGCACGACGGATGTTCCAATTGCCGCAATCGCCGCAATGACCGCGCCGACCGTACCTCCGATTGCCGCGCCCGTGCCGCTGCCTTCGAGTGCCTTCGAGCCGAGTTCCGTGTCGTCAGCCGCGCCATAGCTCGAATAAAAGCGGTCGCGCGTTTCGTCCGACATTATCACGTCCGTTTCGTCTTTCGCGTAGCCGCGCGCGGTGAGCGCGTCGTAAGCGCATTCGGCACTGTCTTTGTCCTTGAATAATCCGGTAACGATAAATTTACAGTTGGTTGTTGTTGTGTTTTCCATTATATTTTCTCCCGTTGTTCTCTGTGTTTTCACACTATTTGATTATTGACCTGTTTATGAGGTCAGGTTGGTTAGAGACGGAATTGGTTATTCCCTCCCGGCGGCTCAATTCGCCGAGCATCGCGCCTCTCGTGCCAATCGTCAACGCCGTGCCGAGAGCGATGTATTTAATCGTTTTCATCAATAAAGATTTTCACTATTTGCAGAAGCCCGCGCGAAGTAAGGGCACAAACGCAAGACAACACACTTACTTCGCTCGTGTTTCCGCATTTTTGACTCAGGGACCAGGACCCGGCTCTTCGCCCCACGGATTGGCGGCTTCGGCGCCGAGCCAAAAAATTACCACGAAAATGGCAATCGTAAATAGAATTACCAGACCGCAGCCGATTAATATAAATTTTTTGTCCCCTACTTTTTTTGTGATTTGCGTTGAATCGTCTTCTGCCATCGGCTTTCTCCTTTTTTCCGTTTATCAAAATTAGTATTTCACGCGTCCGCCGCCGCAAAAACTCGCCGGAGTTCAATCGGTCGCTCGCCTGCCGTAATAACGGTCGCGGTTGGCGTAACCCGTGCTTCCGAAACTGCTGAGGTCGAGCAGCAAAGCCAGAATCAGCCACAGCCAATCGAAATTCGTCAGCCCGACGCCGGGCGACCACAAAAAGGCATACATCAGCGTCGTAAACGGCAGAAAGATAATCCCCAACACCGGCAGCAGCCAATTTTCCCCGAAAGCGGCATTAAACAAAGCGGGACGCGCCAGCCACAACAGAAGCACGCCGAGACGCGGAAACAAGCCCGCGAAAACAGCAAATAAACATCCCATAATTTCACCTTTCCTTAATCATTTTTCAATCATTTTTTCCAGACCGCATTTTGCCGTCTGGAAAGAATTTTATGGTCGAAAATTTTTCTCAAACACAACCGCCGTCAATTTTTCGGCAAGCGTTATTCACGCTCGCCGGTTCTCGCGGCGCTCGTCAGCTCGCCGAGCGTCGCGCGGATTTGCTGTTCGCCGCCGTCGCGCCAAACGGTCAATGTTATTTCCGTGCCGGGCTGGGTATTGGCGACGCGGTTGCGAAGTTCGTTGCTTTCGTTGACCGGCTCGCCATTTAAAGCCGTGATGATGTCGCCTATTTTTAATCCGGCGCGAGATGCCGCGCTTTCCGGCTGAACTTCGCCGACAATCACGCCGCGCGCCTCGGGCAGATTAAGACTGCGGGCGACGTCGGTCGTGACGGGCTGTACCGACACGCCGAGTTGTCCGCGCCGCACCACGCCGTTTTTGATGAGCTGCTCCATCACGTTTTTCGCCATATTCGACGGAATGGCGAAACCGATGCCGATGTTGCCGCCTGACGGCGAAAGGATTTGCGAATTAATGCCGACGAGTTCGCCCGCCGTGTTGATTAACGCGCCGCCGGAATTTCCTTGATTGATCGGCGCGTCGGTTTGTAGAAAGTCCTCGAAGCTGCCGTCGGAAACGCCGGTCGCTCTGCCTTTCGCCGAAATAATTCCGGCGGTCACGGTCTGCTGCAAGCCGAGCGGATCGCCGACGGCGAGAACCACGTCGCCGACTTCCACCGCATCGGAATTGCCGAGCGAAAGAGTCGGCAAATCGGCAGCGTCAATCTTCAGCACCGCCAAATCAGAGGGCGGGTCAGAGCCGACGACTTTCGCGTCGAACGTGCGCCGGTCGTTCAATTCGACTTTTATTTCCTCCGCGCCGTCTACGACGTGATGATTCGTCAAAATATAACCGTCCGCGCTGATAATCACGCCCGAACCGAGACCGCGCTGAACCTGCGGCAGTTGCTGCTGCTGCCGCTGACCGTTTCCGCCGCCGGAGCGGTCGCCGAAAAATTCCCGAAAACGCGGGTCGTCGGCAAACGGATATTGTTGCGGAGCGCGAACACGGCGCGACGATTGAACGGTCACGACGGCGGGCGCGGCGCGTTTGACAACCGAAGAATATGAAACGACGGCTGTGCCGTTCGGCGGCGCGGTCTGATTTGTCTGCTCCGCGTTCGTTTGCGCCGTGTTTGTCTGCGAAGCGTTCGAGGCGGGCGCGTTACCTGCCGTTCGATTCAATTCGGAACAGCCCGCCCCGACGAGCGCGAACATTAGTATGAAAGTCGCTTTTCGCGCCGATAGTTTATTGGCAACATTTTTTATAATGCCGAATTTATTCATCTTCGTTTGCATAAGTTCTCCCAAAAGCATTTTTTCGCAGTTAAATTGCTACCTCGGATTCGCGCCGGTGATTTCGATTTCGGCGGTCAACTGCACCTGCGAGTTTATTTCCAGAGTTCCGACTTCAATCGGCGTGTCGGCAGCAGCGACTTTGGCAAAAGATTCCTGCTGCGCGTAAATCACCGGGCGCGGAAGATTCGTGCCGCCTTCCTGCACCGCGACAATTCGCACGACGCGCCCGCCGAGAGTTTGTGCGAGCGTGTTGGCTTTGCCGATTGCCTCGCGCGTCGCTTCCGTCAACGCTCTGCCGCGAGCCGCCTGGTCACGCCGCAAAGTAAAACTTACGCCGTCAATGTTGTTCGCTCCGGCTTGCGTCGCCGCATCAATCACCGCGCCGACTCTGGTTAAATCGTTCAGCGTTACGGTAATGCTATTGCGGGCTTCGTAGCCGGTAATGGTCGGCGGCTGATTTTCCTTATAAACTCTCTGCGGAACAAGCGCGTAACCGCTCGTTTTTATTTCCGCGCCGCTGCCCGCCGCCCGTTTCAAAGCGTTGATAACGGCGGTTGTTTGACTGGCGTTTTGCTGCTGCGCCTCGACCGCGTTGCGATTCTGCGTGACGACCGAAACGGAAACGATTGCCGTGTCGGGTTCTGCCATTACGCGGGCATCGCCCGAAACCGTAACCGTCGTCAAACGATTATCGGCATTATTTTTTTGCTGCGCCGAGGATTCGGACGCGAGAATAAAAAATACCAACGCGCTCAAAAACAAAACTAAAACTTTTCTCATCTTCACTCCTTCAATTAACAGAAGCCTGTACATAGTACAAAAACTCTTCGGAATAGCTGCTAGCAAAAGAAGCCGGTTTTAAGTTATTACTCACCTTACACGATGCGTGGTTTTCAGCCCGAGTTGAAACAGGCTAAAAACCACGCATCGCGTAAGGTGAGTTATTAGCTATCAGCTATTCCGTATGGTTAAATATTTTTTGAACATACACGCGCATTATGCACAGGCTTCAGTCGTTTATTCATCTCTTTTAATAACTTGCACCGAATTTGCGACCAGCACGGCTTTGTCTTTAAATTCGGTTTCGACATCGGGTATCAAGTCAAATCCGTAATCGCGCTCTATGTCAGCTGCTACAAATCGCCGCACCGTTCCCGTGACGCGCACTTTGGAATCGGCGTCGCCGAATTTCAATCCGGTCGGAAACACGCCGTTCGCGCCGACGACCAGCAAATCGTTATCCACACCGCCGGTGAAAACCGAGTCTTCGTCAAGGCGAAACGCGTTTCCGCCGTAAGCGCGCTCGACCCAGCCGTTGACGACGACCGTTTTGCCCGCGTAATTGCTCCAGTTGCTCGTAATGTCGGCAACCGTCACGATGCCTGGGGCAGTCGCCGGAGCCGTGATTAACGGAGTATTAGTGACAACCGCCGGTCTATCGCGCCGCTCTTCGAGTCCGACGTTCGATTCGGGTGGTCTGTCGCGCCCGCATCCGGCGGCAAATGTTAAAAGTCCCAGAATAAAAATGAACACTAATATTGTTGTTTTTCTCATAATTTGCTCCTTGTCTTAATGCTTTCGCATCGTATTAACCAAAGTTTGGTTTAGCCTTCCAATTTATAAACGATGCCCGGAAAACGGAATGTTGATGTCGCTCGCGGCACCTGAGCGATACCTTTGTCGTTCATCTATTACTTCGGCGGCGGTCATCGGCTGCGCGTTCGGGTTGTAGCCGGTATAGCCGCGTTCCCGATAATCCGCACCCCGTTTGTTAATATCTACCGCGCCGTGCGTATACATAATGCCGGTTACTCGTTCGGCATTATTTTCGGAGGTTCTGACGGCGATGAGCGTTCCTCCGCGCCGCACTCCTTCCGAGTAGTATTGCGCGTCTTCTTCCGGCACACCGGCATCAACCAAAGCTCCGAGCAATCCACCGGCAATCGCGCCAATTCCCGCGCCCATAAATGTCGCCACCAGCCAACCCGCGCCGACGACCGGACCGACTCCGGGAATGGCAAACGCGCCGATGCCGACCAGCAATCCGCCGATGCCGCCGATGATTGCGCCAAATCCCGCGCCGGTCGCCGTGCCGCTCGTATCATCGCCGCCTTCGTATGAAATGGGTTCGTTATTCGCATTGTTCGTCACAAAGCTAATCTCATCACTGTCAATTCCCGCGTCAATCAACTCGCGCACGACCTCGCGCGATTCTTCAATATCGTCAAATAATCCAACTATTGTTTTTGTCATTTTACTACCTTCCTTTATTTATTTATTTTGTTCTCCATTTTTTCCAAACTGATGAGCAAAGCCGTTAAGACTTCGTTTCTTTCATCAGCCATTATTTTAACCTTCCGCCGCGTAAATTTTGCGTTACCATAACCACACCACAAGGATTATGATGGCGATAATCGCCATCGCCGTGATAACAAACGGCACTGCCTTTGAACTGATCATAGAAACGCCTTGCGGTCGGGCGTAAACGCCGAAGGTATTCGTCGGAACCGGGCGCGTCTGCTCGTCCAAAGGCGCGGCTGCTCCCAAATCCGGGCGGTTCGTCCGTTCCTCTAATTCATCATCGGTTGTTTTTGTCGGATAATCCTCATTCATATTATTTTCCTTTGCCCCCTGCAAACGCCCGTAATTTCTTACCGCATCTGCCTGAAAACCTTATCTACTTCAGTTACTGATTACCAATAACCAAAACGAAGCGGCGTAAATAGAAACGACAGCAGCATATAAATCAAAAAGAATATCAACAGCATCCACAGACAGCCGAAACCGTTATACGGTCGGTTGACATAACCCCAATAACGACGGTGATACGCATCTACCGGCGGCACTACTTCTCGTTCGTCTTTTGACATATTTTTTTCCTCCTTATTAGTTGAAAACAGTTCACAAATTAATTAGATATTTAACTCATCACCGGATTAACCAGAGATATAGTTAAATCCGGTGATGATAATCGAAAGCGTTAACAAAATTGTGTGAAAAGCAAAACTTCTCCACAGTCTCGCCAACGCTTCCGTTTCCCCCTTGTCAAATTTTCCGTCAGACATCAGCAAACATTGCGTTGCCTGACGAATCGTTAGTTAAATCCATCGCTATTTCTTTCCGGCATAACGGGCGACCGTGCTGGAAAATTTTGTGATTTCCTTCGACAATCCGTTCGTTTTGACCGTTGCGGGATTCGCTAAAATCTCTTTGGCTGACATTCCGTAGACCGCTTTGTTTTTGCTGTTGTCGGCGGTCAGAACCGCGCCTTTGATTGATGCGCCGACGAACGCGCCCGCGCTGCGCGACCAGACCAGAATTCCCGCGTCGAGCGTCGGATTAGTCGCCGCGCCGACGGTTCGCCCGACCGGACCGGCGGCAAAACTCAAGTCGCCGCCGAACTCGACTTTTTCATCCAGAAGATCGCGCAAAGAGCCTTCGTTCATAAACAGCATAATGTGGTCGGTTCTTTTGGCGCCGATTTGCGCCCCGAAACTCGCGCCGCCAATGTTGTAATAAACCGGAACGCTCCAGCCCGTTGCCGTGCGCCGCGCCACCACGCCGTCGCCGCCGCGCCCGCCGACGATAAACGCCGCTTTAACGACATCCGGGAAAACGGCGATAGCCGAGGCTTTTTCGAGCAGTTCGCGCGGAATAAAATCGTCCGGCTTGCTCATCATTTCGCTCAAAACCTTCGCCGCTTCTTTCGCATCCGAGCGGGCTTCCTTTAATTCCTCTCTCTTTTCCTCATTTTTTTGCGCCGATACGTTTCCGGCGACAAAGCAAACCATTAATGCCGCCAAAAATGCGCTCATCGCGCTTTTAACAAATGTGTTTTTCATAAATTCTCCCTCTGCTCAAAAATTTTAATTAACTTCGTAGATCTAAATTATCTGAATCATTCGCTTCAAACGAGAGTGTTTTCCCTCATTTGGGCTAGGTGAAATCACTTAACAATGAGCCGTGATTTTTGCTTTCACAAAATAGTAAAACGGATAACAAATCGAAGCGAAAGACTTTTCACTTTAACCCGAAAGGCTTCATCCGAAAATGAAGCCTTTCGGCGCAAAAACGATAAATGCTGTTAATCAAAAAACGTATGAAATTTAATTTTTCAATCAACCGCATTCTTACTTGTTATTCGCTCGCCGATTTGGTGACGACCGGCTTGACCGTCCAATTCCAGACCGTGCCGCCTCGCATCGCCAGTTCTTTCAAGCCGGCTTTGACCTGCATCCAATCGCGGCGGACGTGCGGCGGCAGATTGTGCGTCATCATAAACGCTTCGATGAGCATTCCCTGACGCAGCACCGGGTCTAGATCGGCGGACGTGATTTGTCCGGCGCGGTCGGCGCGGTCTTCGAGATTGTCCATATTGTCTTCAAAGACGCTGACCAGTTGAATCGCTTCGTCTTCGAGCTTCGTGCCGTTGATTTTGCTGTAATCGAGCGAGTATCTGAAACTGTTCAGAAAATCGTCCGAACGGCTGTCGAGACGGTCGAAAATCGGCTCGACGCGGGCTGTTTTCCAGTATGGATTCGCTTCGACCGTCCAAACCCAGGCGACGTTGTGCGATTTGCCGATTTGGTCGAGCGTTTGTTTAATCATCGCCCAATCGCTGCGCGCCGTGTCCGAGGCGGGCAGTCTCGATACGACAGCTTCAATCATCAGAGCGCGGCTCAGCAGATTCTCCACATCCGGCGCGATGACATCGCCGTCTTCGACCCGCTCGCGGTAACGTCCGGTTCTATTAAACTTTATCTCTTGAGTTTAGGACTTCAAATTGTCCGGCAAATCCGTGTAATCACTCAATCCGCATGTGTGTTTCCGCCTAAGAATAAAATGCCCGTCAAAAAGACTAATTGGCAGTGCATTAAGTGCAATTACTCACGAACAGTGAGTAATTGCACTGTCGCAGCTTCTCTTAAAATTTAATAGTTTTGAAGAATGCAAAAGTTTATCGCGGAATTTTTGAGAAAAAAAGAATTTACGAGGAGGAAAAATGAAAAAACAAATATTTGACCTTGGAATTATAGGAATTACGTTTTTTGCGGCTTTTATGGCAGGTTGTCAGAACACGGCGACGAATACTTCCGACACCAATCAAGTTAGTATGAACACGGCGAACGGTGCGAATGCCGTTTCATCGCCGGTTGCCAGCCCGACTGAACGGCGAAAGATACCGTTAGTGAAAAAGTTGAAAAGGTTAAAGAGGTTGCCGGAAATACGGTCGGCGCGATTGGCGAAGACGCGGTAGAAAAGGCGAAAAAAGTAGCCGATAATGCAATTGATACCGTCGGCGATGAGGTAAGAGAAAAAGGTCTGGTATAAAAATCGTTTAGCAATTAAATTCCGATTTAACAGGAGAAAATAAAAATGGATGATAAACCGCAAAATATTCAGGAAAAGGCGAGAGAAAAATCATTTCAAGCCTCGCCGAAACCGTTTATTAAAACAACATTAATAACAATTATCGTGTCTGCAATTATTATCATTATCGGTTTGATAATGATAATAAAGTTTTATTTTGCTCTCTAAAGTAAAAGATGGGGAGTTTATTGCTAACAGCTCAATTGAATTCCACTTTGGAATCAATAAATAAAGTCCGTTTGTTACAAGCTGGTTTTATTTATTGAGCGGCGATTTGTGGCGATTTATAAGGGAAAATACTCATTAATATTAAGTGGTTATACTGATTCGCCCGATGTCGGAAAATTTTATACTTAAAAATAAAGATTAACAGGAGCAGAATATTATGAAAATAAACAAAATAAAAAATGCGCACATTTTGCGCAAACGCAAAAACTTTTTAGCGGCAATTATACTTTTATTACCGATTTTACTTGCTGCTTCGTGCAATACGGCGGAAGAAAGAGTCGAAAAGGTCGGCGGCGTAACGGCGCAACAAGTCATTGAAAATCCGTCGGCTTACGTCGGCAAAACCGTCACGGTCAGCGGCGATGTCGAAGAAATCTGGAATCCGCGGGCGTTTAATATGGACAGCGGCATATCGGGCGGCGAGCTGCTCGTCATCGGACGCGAACCGTTTCCGCAAATTCCGGACGCGGGCAATCGCGCTTATGTAGTCAGCGACATAGCGACCGTCACGGGCGTGGTGCGAATACTCGTAACGGCTGATGTCAACCGCGAAATCGGCTGGGATTTAACGCCGGAAATCGTGGCGAAATATAACGCCAAACCCGTTTTGATTGCCCAAACAATCAGCTTTCGCGCCGGAGCCGGTGCTGCGCCGGTAACGACTGCCAATAATTCGGCGATGGCTGCCAACAGTAATGTCAACACCAACGCAAATATCGCCGGAAACGGAAATGGCGCTGAAATCACCGATGTTTTGATCATCGTCGCCGAGCCGAATCGTCCGTCGCTCGTCGGCAGGCGCGTCAGATTTACAAACGTGAAAGTGCAGGATGTCGTCGGCGACCGGACGTTTTACGTCGGACCGGGCGCGAATCAAAGAATGTTCGTCGCGCTCGAAGAAGAGCCGTCGCCGAACAGCCCGGTCGAAGGCAAAGTCAACGTCAATCCCGGACAAACCGTTTCGTTCACCGGAACGATTATGGCGATGCCGACGGTTGATGAAGCGAAAAAGCGATTCGGCAGAATGATGAACGAAGCGGAACTGAACGCTTTGAAGAATCAGCAGATTTATATTCGCACGGATAAAGTCAATATCGCGGGAAAATAAATGCCGTGAATATTTACCACAGAGACACAGAGAACACGGAGAAGTTTAAGAAAAAATTTAAATTTTTGGATTGGATAAGAATTTAAACTACTTCTAAAAAATTTATCTAAAAAAAACTCTGTGTCCTCCGTGATGAAATTTCGCTTAACTGCGTCAGGATGAAAAAAGGGTAGGCGCGGCGGCGTTCAATTTAAGTGATAACACCCAAGCATAAACGGTGATTTCACTCTCGTTGGAGTCGTGTCGTCGGAATTAAAATAAAAACGGAATTGGCAGATTAAATTATTTTGTAATTCAACTGTCTTTTTAAAGGAATAAGTCGGCTTATTAAACAAGCCTGACTTTATAAACAGGAAGGTACAAAAGGAGGTACAATATGAAAAACATTAAACAATTTACAGCATTTTTTCTAACAATAGTAGTATTCGGAATCGGTTTTACCGCTAACGCTCAAATGCGGATGAACGATAAAAACGCGATGTATATAATCAAGCGTCTGGAAACGAATACGGATCAGTTTCGGGATCATCTGGATGTCGAAAAGGTTTTTACAGCCAAAGATGAAGATATGGCTAAAATTTCAATTGAAGCAAGTGTTGCCGGTTTTGAGCTTATGACGGATCGTTTACAAGACCGCGCAGAAGACAATGAGGTAATCTCTTCGGATGTCGAAGGAATTCTCAGCCGCGCTTTCGCTATTGAGCGATCTATACAAAAAGCGAAGATTTCTAATGAAGCGCGTGCCGATTGGATGCGGATTAAAGGCAATCTTGACGATCTGGCAAAGGCTTACAACGTAACCTGGGTTTGGACATTGAACGCTAATCCGTATTGGAAAACTCCGAGAGCCGCCGAGGAAATCATTGACCGTTTGGAAAATCAATCGGACGAATTTCGACGCAGTTTCAATTTCGCTTTGGACGCGAGCCGTTTAGACGGCATGAAAATCGAAGATAAAGCGTCAAAATTGGCTGATGATTTTGAAGATCAGGTTGACAGATGGGAAGATTTATCGGATAACGAAAGACGCTCGGCATCGAATATTAAAAATCTGATGCAAAAAGCAATGGTATTAGATGACTTTATACGCACATCCAATCTTTCCACACGGACAAAACGCGATTGGGCGCAAGTCAGATTCACTCTTGACGAGTTGGCAATGATGACAAATATAGAATGGAAGTGGAATGCCACTCCGGTTGCCGTCAAGTAATCGTAAATCAGAAGAGGAATTACAAATTTAATGAAAAGCGCGACGAAATACTTGTTGCGCTTTTTTATCGAAAGTTTTTAAATAACCCGGCGGGTTGATTTTAACTTTTAACTCAAAGTGTTGTTCACCGCGAATACTTTAATAATCACTATTTTGATTAACAAATCTAAAATTAAGTGGAAATACCTATTCGATTTGAGTAAAAACACACAATTTTCGTAACCGGATGCGAAAGCCACTTTTCATAGAGTTGTTATTACAATATATTTATTACGCATAAGGTCTACTGTATGCGGCTGTGCAACTTTGTTCAATTCGTCTATGGTTGCTTTTTGGGTTAGGTTCAGGAATTATCGCCGCACATCATTAACTATCTCAATTCTCAAATCGGCTTGCCCGTGACGATGTATGTCAATGAACCGACTCGCCGGGCAACTCGCTCGCAGTATCACCGACAGATTTTGACGCATCTCGGCTTTCAGAAATATGACGAAGTATTGGCTCATATATCACTGCTGCCATACAAACACGTCCTTCCGCAAGGAACCTACTTTGTAGAAAACAAATAGCCTCCAACAAACGTGCAAAATATTACGGTTTAAGTGGTTTTTCAAGCAGAATTTGCGGCGAAAGCGTAACATTCGCACGAATGTTCCCGCTAGCCCAAACCACAAACTTGCCCGCAAATTCGTCCCGAACTGCTTCAGTTTATTAATCATATTTCTCAAAAATGTGGAAACACGCACGATAGTCGAATGTGTTGTTTCGCCGCCCGCGCCCTTACTTCGCGCGGGCTTCTGCAAAAAGTGATTTAATTTCCTCGCGCAGCAAAGCGATTTCACCGCGCAAAGCCTTGATGTCTTCCGCGCCGACGACTTCAGCTTCGTTGTCCGCCGCGTCGCGTCCGACAAAAAAAGTCGCCAAAGTCGCCGTCACGTATCCGAAAATCGCAAAACCGTAAAGCGCGAGGATAAAACACAAAACGCGCCCTTCCGCCGTTTTGGGAAAATACTCCGAGCCGATTGACGTTAAAAGCATCGCCGTCCACCACAACGCTTCGCCGTAAGTTTTTATGCCGCCATCGATTTCGTTTTCAAAAGCCAGCATTCCCGCCGCGCCCGCGAAAGTAACAATCACCGAAAGCGCGACGACATAGCCGAAACCGCGCCGGCTGAAACTCGCTCCCAAAGATTTCATCCCGCGATTAAGCGAAGTCAACACGCGAAACAGCCGCAGCCCGCGAGCCGCCCGCGCCGCCCGCAGAATGCGGAAAACGCGAAAAATCCGAAAGACGCGCAGTGCCGGAACGAGCAGGGAAAGCTCGGTCAGCCAATTCGATTTGAGATAATCGGTTTTATCCGGCGCGAGCAGAAATTTGAGCGCGAAATCGAGAATAAAAATTATCCAGATTATTGTGCCGACAAGCTCCAACACCGGCGACAGATTGCCCGTCAATTCGATGACGAGCAGCACCAGCCAGACAAATCCCAAAACGAGCATCGGCGTTTCGAGCCAATCTTCGAGCCGCTCGACCAAACTTTGCCTTTCGGCGTTGACCTTTTGGCGGACGATTTCTTTTTCTTCTTTCATACGGCGATTCTAACCCATAACGATTTCTAATTTAAAAATCCTTTTGTCGCCAAAAATTTTTCTCGTGCTAAACTGTTGATTTGAACGACGAGATTAAGTGTTAAACCGGACGAATCTAAAAATGGCAAAGCGTTTGTTAGTGGTTGACGATGAACCGAATCTGCTGCGGGCGGTGGCGGCGGTTTTGCGCGGCGAAGACTTTGAAGTTTTGACCGCCCGCAGCGGCAGAGAAGCTCTCGTGCGCGTGGCGGAAAGTCTGCCGGATTTAATCGTCAGCGACGTGCGGATGCCGGGAATGGACGGCTTTCAACTGGCGCGAAAATTACGCGCTTCGAGTCATTCCGCGCTCGTGCCGATTGTTTTTTTGACCGCGAAAGGCGAAACTGAAGACCGCATCGAAGGCTTTCAATCGGGTGTTGACGTTTATCTGACGAAACCGTTTGAACCGGACGAACTCGTCGCCGTTATCAAAAGCGTTTTGCAAAGAGTCGAGCGAACGCGCTCGACGATTGCGCGGCTCGTCGGCGATGAAGAAAAAGAAACGGTTTTCGTCCGCGACGAAGCGTTGACCGAAGCCGAGTGGCGCGTCGCCGAAACGGTTGCCCGCGGCTTGAGCAACAAGGAAATCGCCGCGGAATTAAATTTAAGCATTCGCACCATCGAAAATCACGTCAGCCGGATTTTAGCCAAAAAGAATTTTACCAATCGCGTCGAAATCGCCCGCCACGTTATTTCACATCCGCCGGAATAAGACTCGCCGCATTTTTGAGTGAAAACACTTAATCAAAATGAGTGTTTTCGTTGTTTCGGCAATTTCCCTTTCCTCCTAAAATAAAGTTGGATTTCAAAAGGAGGCGAAAAAATGTCAGGCAAAAATAGAAAAGAAAATTTGGCGGCGGCGATTCGGTTTAATGCGATTCTGACAATGCTTTTATTGTTTGGAATGACAGTTTTTGCGCAAACCGACACGCCGGCGACAAACCGCCAAAACGCGAACGAAAAAAGCGCGACGCAAATTTCGCAGCCGGTTTTGACGAGTTATAAAGACATAAAAATTGGGACGACGGCGGACGAGGCGCGTAATAAATTGGGCAAGCCGAAGATTGACGATAAAGACGGTTTCTATTACGAAATTTCCGACGGCGATTTTGCTCAAATCAGACTCGATAAAGATAATAAAATTCGTCTGATTGCCGTGACCTATACGGGCGAAAACGCGCCGAAATTTGAAGACGTTTTCGGCAAAGACGCGAGCGTCGAGCCATCTGCGGACGGCAGAATTTATAAACTCGTCCGTTATCCGCAAGCCGGTTATTGGGTCGCGTATTCGCGGACGGCGGGAGAAAAACCGTCGGTCACGGTGACGATGCAGAAAATGCGGAATGTCAAATAACGGCGGTATACGGCTTGATTTTACGGGTAAGATTTTGAGTTTATATATTTTGAAAGTAAATCAGTTTTTTATAGATGTCGAAGTTTCGGAGGTTTTTCATTGACGATTCGCGCTAGATTGGTATGGCTGACGCTCGGACTAATCGTTCCGCTGGTTCTGGCGGGTTTTTTCAACCTTTGGAATTTCCGGCAGGCAAACCGCGCGCAGCTTGATGAATTGCTGGAGCAGCAAGCCAAACTCGCGGCGCGGGCTTTCGAGCAGCGCATTATGTCGCACCGGCAGACGCTGGAAACGATTTCCTTTTTGTTGAACAGCGGCGAAGACACTTTTACGCTTCAGGATTATCTCGATTCAATCGTCAAAACGCGCCCGAACTGGCTCGACGTGCAAATCGTCAATGCCAGCGGCGAGGTCATTTTATCGCAAAGAAACAAACCGCCGAATTTGTCGCCGGATTTTACGAAGCAAATTAAAGAAGAAGCCGAGCGCGAAAATTCGTTTGTCGTTTCGACCGAAGTAACCGCCGATAAAAAACTGAGCGTTTTGTCGCTCGCTCTGCCGATTGCCAATCGAAATTTCGTCGTCGCGCGGATTAACGGCGCGAGCGTGACGGAAGTTTTTGAAAAACTCAACTTGCCGGAAGACAGTCTCATCGCCGTTTTTGACAAGAACAATCGCCTGCTTTACCGCAATCACGGTTTGTCCGAACAAATGTCGCTCGACGCGGGCGGAACGCCGCTTTTCAACGCTTTGAACGAAAAACGCGAAGGCGCGATTGAAGTCAAAAGCCCCTACGACGGAATCGAGCGCGTTTACGGTCTGGCGCGGGTCGAAGCGGCAAATTCTACGGTCGCCGTCGGCATACCGAGCGCGAAACTTTACGAACCGGCGTGGCGGCAATTCGTCCGGCAAACGCTTTTCAGTTTGTTGATGACGATTCTGGCGATGGCGGCGGCGTTCCTGATGGCGCGCAACATTTCCCGACCGATGCGCCGTTTGACCGGCGCGGCGCGGCGTTTCGGCGCGGGCGATTTGACGGCGCGAGCCGAAATCGGCGGCGGCGGCTCAATCACCGAACTCGGCACGACTTTTAATCAAATGGCGCAGGAAATAGAACAACGCGAGGAAGAATTAAAAGCGCTTGACCGCTTGAAATCGGAGTTTGTTTCAAGCGTTTCGCACGAACTGCGAACGCCTCTGACGACGATTAAAACTTTGACGCGGGTTTTGCAGAGCGACAAAATCTCCGCCGCCGAACGCGCTGAATTTCTCGAAACAATCGCCGTCGAATGCGACCGGCAAATTGATTTCGTCCAAAATCTGCTGGATTTATCGCGCATCGAATCCGGCGCGTATAAAATTTCACTCGCTCCGATTGATGTCGTTAAAATCCTTTGGGAAATAATCGAAACTCATCAGCGAGCGGCGATTGCGCGAAAACTATCTCTTAAATTCACGTCGCCGCCGAACGATTTGCCGTTCGCTTTGACCGATGCCGGAGCGTTGCGCCAAATCGTTTCGAGCCTCGTCGAAAACGCCATAAAATACACGCCGGAAGGCGGCGCGGTGACGATTGCGGCGAGTCGTAAAAACGGGCGAATCGCCATCGAGATTTCCGACGATGGCTGCGGCATCGCGGCGGAAGATTTGCCGCGCATTTTTGAAAAATTCTATCGCGGGCGACCGCTCGAATCACCGAACAAAACGGAAACCGGCGGCGAATTTCCCGATGAAGACGAATGCGCCGCCGTCAGTGAAACCGTCGGTGTCGGTCTGGGGCTTTATCTCGTTCACAATTTAGTGGAACAAATCGGCGGCGAAATCATCGCCGAAAGTCCGGTCGCAAAAAACGGGCGAGGTTCAAAATTTACGGTATTTTTGCCCGTTTCCGGGAACTCTGATTGAGCGGCTGCGCCAAAATCTTTTGAGTAAAATATCGAAGATATTTATTTGAAAAGATTAAAGATGTTCCGCTTGATATTCAAAAACCTTTTGGTAGTAAGAATCGAAACCAATAAATATCGAGAAACTTTTTTGCCGCTGCCCGTATAATAGCTGAGAAAAACTTTTGTCAGGAGAAAATTATTATGTCGCCGCACAAGCCGAGCCGTTTTTTACTTTCTTTGATCGTTATCGCCGCGAGTATTGTAACGCCCGTTGCTCAAACGACCGCCTTTGTTCGTTTCCGGCAGAAAGGCGTGCAATCGCGCCGGACACCAGCGCAAACTGATTTGCAGGCGCGGCTCGCCCGGATGGAACTAATGCTTGAAGATAAGCGCAAAGAGTTGTGCGTTCCGGGAATGTCGGTTGCAGTCGTCAAAGACGACAAAATTGTTTTTATCAAAGGTTTCGGCGCGCGAGATGCGGAGAAAAATCTGCCCGTAACAACCGAAACGCTGTTTCCAATCGGCTCGTCAACCAAGGCGTTTACCGGAATGCTGATTGCGATGAGCGTGGACGACGGGAAACTCGCGTTTGCCGATTCGCCGAAAAAATATCTTTCCTACTTTAAATTGCAAGACCCGGAAGCCGATAAAAAAATCACCGTCCGTGATTTGATGATTCACGATTCGGGGCTGGCGCGCACCGAATTAATCTGGTATCCGGGCGTTTTGAATCGTCGGGAAGTTATCCGCGCCGCCGGAGAAGCCAAGCCGACCGCCCGGTTCGGCGAGCGTTTTCAATATCAAAATGTGATGGTTTCGGCGGCGGGCGAAGCGGTCGCGCGGGCGCAGAATTCGACCTGGGAAATTTTAATTAACGAGCGAATCTTAAAACCGCTCGGTATGAAGCGGACGACGCTCGCTTTGCCCGCGTTGATGCGTTCAAAAGATTACGCGCTCGGCTACGAATACGACGAGGCGACGAAAAAAACGAAGCGAATGCCGTTTCGATGGACAATCGAAAGTTCCGGCACGGGCGAGCAAATCATTACCGTCAAAACATCGAAATTCGACGTTTCCATTCCCGACTCGGTTTTTACGGGTGGCGCGAGCAGGAATTAAATTTAAGGTCGAGATAATAATAAGCCGTGATGGATTTTTTAATCGAAGCATTTTCATTTGAGTGGAAACAAACGCTGATTGATTTTCTGCGCGTCGCGCTGGCGTTCGCGCTCGCCGTTCCGATTGGTTGGGAGCGTCACAAATCCGAACGAAACTTGGGCTTGCGAACCTTTCCCATTGTGGCGATGGCGGCGTGCGGTTTTATGCTGATTGCCAAAAACGTGCCGGGCGCGAATGCCGAAACGCAGGCGCGTCTTATTCAGGGTTTAATCGGCGGCATCGGCTTTATCGGCGGCGGCGCGATTTTAAAGGAAGGCACGAACGTGCGCGGTCTGGCGACGGCGGCGAGCATCTGGGCGACAGGCGCAATCGGCGCGGCGGTCGCATTTGAGCGCGAAGAAATCGCTATTGTTTTAAGTCTGATTATGTTCGTCAGCCTGCGAATGCTTACGCCAATTGTCGAAAACGACGATAGCGACAATGGGAAAGACGACGCGAAGGAAAGCGGCGAAACCAAACCTGAAAAATAATTTTATTCAAGGCAATCAAATTTATAGGCAAAAAAATGTCCGGGCGATTTCTCACCCGGATTTTTTTCCGTGCGCCTGTAATGCCTCATTGTTGGATGGTGGAGGCGCGGTGTGCAGGCGCGCGAGTTAAGAATCCCGACAATGAAACAACAGCGTTCTTTAATTCTAATTGCCGAATAACAATTAAAGTCTACGAAAATTCCCCAAGCTGCCACATCAGTATTTTCACTCAATTTTAGTAGGTAATTGTTCCTAACCGAAAAAACGGGTTTTCGATTCCGGCTCGATTATCGTTAAATACGTTCTGCGTAATTTTACGCACATCCTTTGAGTGTTGCCACCGATGGAACGAACCTCTGCGGCATCTAAAATTAACATTTAGGAATTAAAAATAAACACAATCATAAGGTGAAAAAGGGTGAAAAAATGAAAATTAAAAACTATATTTTGCCTGGTGCTGTCGCTCGTTCTCTTTGCCGGCGCGTGTGAGTCGCCGCCGAACTCGACTCACACGCGCCGGCAAA
>JBBPXX010000162.1:0-3795 GCA_038200505.1 Pyrinomonadales bacterium
AATGTCATCATAGCTCAATATAATTAAAAATGAAAGAGTTTTTTGGAGTTATGAACGAGTTTTTAAGGATTTCTTTAAACTGTTTTTAGAGTTCGTTTAAATTTTGAGAATTTCTTACTTTTGCCGAAGACAATACTTTTGATAATTCGTGATTGAAAAACCATAGATACTAACAAAATCATCGCTTTCATCGTTTTTAAGAGAAATTTAAACAAAACTCTTAGTGAATTAAATTAAAAAAAAGAAAGCAGCAAAATTTCACCGCTTTCTTTCATTTAAATCTAAATCAAATATTATTGACAAGCCGAATGCCCGCAATCGCATTTTATTTCGATTATGTCCTGATCTTCCGCATCTTCGCAGTGTTCGCTGCAATAATCTTCATCATTAGTTACCGTACAACTGCACGCATTGTGAGCGCATTTGTTATCATCTTCCATACTTTTCTAGCCTCCTTGAAAAAATAATTTTGTTGTTTCCAACGCGATCATTATAAATGAATTGTGCGGAATTTTCAAAGGTTATCGAAGGGCAAAATTATAAATAACGATGCCGGTTACTTTAACTTTCTGTTTTGATAAAAAAGTCGGTGTAAATTTTGAAGATTTAGCAGCAGCTTCCGCCGAATCACGCAAAAGCGGATGACCGCTGACGGCGTTTGCCGAAGTTACTCTTCCGTCTTCGTCAATCATCACCTGCACTCTAACTTCTCCGCCGACGTGCATTGCCCGCGCCGACGACGAATAAACAGGCTTTACCAAATTTATTGCTTTACCGTTGACCACACCTTCCGAAACAGGTAGTTTGGGCTTTTCGACAACCGGCTTTTCAACTTGTTTAATGACCGGCGGTTTTTCTATTTCAATTTTTTTAGACATTTCCGTCGGTTTTACGGTATCGGAAAGGCTTCTCGTATTTTCGCTGCTGTCATTTTTGCCGACGGTGGAAACCGCCTGCGTCGGAGTTGAATCAACATTACTGAGAACAAAATCCGTTTTCGGACGCGCCTGGTTTTTATTCTGCGTTACCGCAACCGTATCGGGCGGATTGTGTGGTGATTCTTCTACTCTCTGCATATTAACGACACGCGATATAACTTTGTCGCTAACTTTCTCAGTCGGTTGCGGCTTGTTTTCCGGTTCAGGCTCCGGCGGTTTTTGCGCTTCAAACGCGACGGGCGCGATCAAACTCGAAACATCCAAATCTCCGTTTCCCATCGTCAAAGTTTGACTAAAAAGGCTGTAAATCAATCCGAATGACAAGATGACAGCCACCGTCATAAACGTCGTTGCCAAAAAACCACTCAATCTTTTATTTTCTTTTCCGCTGTCTTTCGATTCTACTAATTTATCTAACATTTCTTTTTTCCTCCTAAGTTTTCGGTGCCGATTCGAGCCAAGAATTTACGAAATTTGATGGTACAAACCGTCGCTGCAACAGTTTCCTGTTACAAACTTAGACACCGGCGTTTATTATTTGTTCCCGAAAGTTTGAAAGAATTACTGGAAGGTTAGGCAAGTTAGGGGAATTGGAGGTTATTTCTAAAAATGTTCAAAGGCGGATCTAAACTTTTCTTAAAATCGCAAAAAATAATGATTTTGTTAGCCGCTTTTGATCTTTTAACCGCCCAAAACCGGGCGTGGATCATAAAAACCAAACATTTCGATAATTTTACCATTTTGAATGCGAAATTTTTCCAAAACAGGGATTACGCCGAAAACCGTGTCAATCGCAAAATGTGAAACGACGTATTCGCCTTCGCAAATGTGTCCGTAAACTTCGATGCTATTGATTGCAGAAATAAAACCTGATAAAAATGCCCGAAGATTTTCCGCGCCGCGATGTTTTTCGGCAATCGGGTCTTCAAAATAAATTTCATCGGCGAACGCCGCCAGCGATAAATCTCTTGTTTTCAAAGCGTGTAAGTAATCTTCGACGACTTTGATATTTTCCTCTCTCAATTCCTTTAATCTCATAAGAACTTTACTTTTTTTTGCCCGCGAATTACGCGAATTTACGCTAATATTTTTTGATTTCTTTTTATTAGCGAAATTCGCGTAATTCGCGGGCAAATATTCTTCGTTTCAAAACTAAACTTTCTCAATTTTATGCCGAATGCTTGCGGTTTTATATTTACACGCTAAAATCAATAAAAAGATGCCGCCCTTTCCAAATCTAATTTCAGATTCTCTGTTAATCAGCGAAACGATTCAACTTTTGCAATCTTTCGGCGGACGCGCTCCCGTCGTCAAAATCGTTGACTATGTGATGAAAATTCGCAAACCCGAACCGAATCTGGCGAAACTTTTGGTCGCCGATTTGGTCGAACAAGACCCGCGCCTTTTCTTAAATGATGATATGTTGGAACTTGTTCCGTCAAACACGGAACAGCGCAAACTTGCCGAAACCGATTTTGTCGTCTTCGATTTGGAAACGACGGGCGCGAAATCGCCGCCGTGCCGCATTACGGAAATCGGCGCGTATCGCGTGCGAAAAGGTGAAATAGTCGCCGAATTTCAAACGCTCGTCAACCCGGACGCGCCAATTCCGCTATTTATTTCGCAATTGACCGGAATCACGGATTCAATGGTAAAAAACGCTCCGCGCTTCGCCGAAATCGCCGCCGAATTTTTAAATTTTATCGGCGATTCGATTCTGGTCGCGCACAACGCGCATTTCGATTTGCGATTTTTGAATCACGAAATCGGCAGAATGCACAAAGATTACCGCGTCGGAAATCAACATTTATGCACGGTCAAAATGTCGCGTAAATTATTGCCTCATATCGAAAATCACCGGCTCAACACAGTCGCCAATTATTATCGCGTTTCACTTGTCAATCATCACCGCGCGACGGACGATGCCCGCGCGACGGCGCATATTTTTGTTAATTTGCTCAATGAACTGCAAATTTTAGGCGTGAAAGATTTGGCGGGCGCGAAGAAGTTGAAATTTTGATTTGTTTCGGACTGTCGAAATTGATTAAAATTTTGATTCAAACAATTTTAGATATTTTTATAGAAATTATTATGTTAGACGAAGTAAATTTACCGCCGACCAATCAGCAAAATCTGGACATTCGTTCGACACCGCGCGAAGAAATGGAGCTTTTCCCGCTCGACACTTTTAAATACGATTATGTCGGACGCGAAATTTGGATTGACTTTGAAATTCCCGAATTTACGGCGATTTGTCCGTTTTCGGATTTTCCCGATTTTGCGGTTATTAAATTAAAATATGTTCCGAATGAACGCTGCATCGAACTGAAAAGTTTGAAACTTTATATCAATTCGTTTCGTGAAATAAAGGTTTTTCACGAACACGTAATTAACATAATTTTGGAGGATTTCATTAAGGCTTGCGATCCGTCAAAAGTCGAGATTGAAGGCGATTTTCACGTTCGCGGCAATATAAAAACTGTCGTGCGGGCGAGTTATTCCAAGGAATAATTCTTTAAACAAATAAATACAAAGATATTTTCAGTTGAATATCTTTTCGGAACACTTTTTTTTCAAGTGTTAAATGACAGGGCAAGGGAGAATTTATGACAGACAATAAACAAAAAAAAGAAGAAACAACAACGGCGAAAATTGACCAGTTATCGCAGAATTTTGAAAATGGAATGGACAACGCTTTGACGACCAATCAAGGCTTAAAAATCAGCGACAATCAAAACTCATTAAAAGCGGGCGAGCGCGGCGCAACTTTGCTTGAAGATTTTATAATGCGCGAGAAAATCACGCATTTCGACCACGAACGGATTCCCGAACGCATCGTTCACGCGAGAGGCGCGGG
>JBBPXX010000163.1:0-63084 GCA_038200505.1 Pyrinomonadales bacterium
GGGTCTTTTATTTTCCCGACACTTTCAAATAACGTCTTTGTTTTTAATTGTTTCAATCTCTCTCCTCATCCCAAAATAGAATAAGTTCAAGTTTTACACACTTTTCTCGCTTCTTACATTTTTAATGCGTTTGCCCTATTACTCAAACGTAATTTTCTCGCCCGTTTTGATCGCTTTGTAAACAGATTCGACAAGTTCAACCGACTTAAAACCGTCAAGTGCGGTTACAGGCGGCGCGGTTTTATTTAAAATCGCATCAATAAATGCTTTATCTTCCTGCACATAACCCCAGCGTTCTTCTTTTTCCATCATTTGCCACGACAGAGTTTCAAAATTCGCGTCAATTCCTTTTGAATCAATCAGATGTTCCATTTCCTCGGTCAAAATCGTGCGGTGATGACAAAAAACTTCGATGCGTTCAAACGGAAAATGCCAACTCGCGTCGGACGAAGAAGCAAATGTGCAGTGAAAACCGTTTTTGAATTTGAAAATAATCGAAAATTCGTCGAGTTCTGGATATTCGTGCTGCGAACCGTAAGCGATGAGTTCGGCAATTTCGCCGAATTGAAAACGCATCATATCAAATAGATGAATCGTCGTTTCATACAAAAATCCGCCCGTAACATTTACATCGCCCGTCCAAACCGGATTCAAAAGTTCGCCGCGATTCATCTTTATATGCGCCGAATGCGCTTTGTCATTGCTCAATAATTCCTTGAGTTTCACATAAACCGGCGCGTAACGGCGATTATGTCCGACTTGAAAAACACCTTTGCTTTTGTCGGCAATTTCGAGCAATTTTTTCGCGTCCGTCAAACCAATCGAAAAAGGTTTTTCGCAAAAAACGTGCTTGCCGTTTTCGACTGCATCGGACGCAATTTCCGTATGCGTTTTATTCGGCGTGCAAACCAAAACTGCATCGCAGTTTTCAAACAATTCTTGACGCGAAGAACAAACTTTGCCGCCGACGGATTTTGCGGTTCGTTCCGCTTTTTCGGGCGCAATATCATAAAGCACGGCAACTTCGGCGCGTTCGTCCCGCGCATAAATCCGCGCGTGAACATTGCCGATATAACCCGTTCCGATGATTCCGATTTTTACTTTTTCCATAATTTACATCTTATAAAACTTTGATTTGTTTGACGAATATGCCTATAATTCAACGGGTTTAAAAGACAAAATTCAATGTTTCACGAAAATCAACAAATCGGCAATTACACACTCATCAGAAAACTCGGACGCGGAGGTTTCGGCGAGGTTTGGTTAGCGGAACGCAAATCCAAATTCGTTACAACTAAAGTCGCCGTCAAACTTCCGCACGACGAACAAGTTGACCACGAAGCCATCAAACAGGAAGCGACGCTTTGGGAACAGGCAAGCGGGCATCCGAACATTTTGCCGATTATTGATGCCGACGAATACGACGGGCAAATCGTCATCGTCAGCGAATACGCGCCCGACGGTTCTTTGGAACAATGGCTCAAGACGCACGGCAAAATGCCGATTGAAAAGGCAATTGAAACAACAATTCAGATTCTCGACGGGTTGGAATTTCTACATTCGCGCAACATCATTCACCGCGATTTGAAACCCGCCAACATTTTGCTTCAAGGCAGCACGCCGCGCCTTGCCGATTTCGGCATTTCCCGCGCTTTGCGAACAACCGTCGCCAGCCAAAGCCAAAACATTTCGGGAACATTCGCCTATATGTCGCCCGAAGCGTTGGACGGCAAACGCTCGATTCAAACGGATATTTGGTCAGTCGGCGTAAATTTGTATCAATTTTTAACGGGAATACTTCCTTTTCCAAACAAAGAACCTTCTGTGTTGCTTGCCGCGATAATGATGCGCGAATTCGAGCCTTTGCCCGCCGATATTCCAAACAATCTGCAAAACGTAATTGCCAAAGCGTTGACGAAACAACCCGAAAATCGTTACGCTTCGGCTGCCGCGATGCGCGAAGATTTGCGCCGAATTTTGCGCGGCGAAGCGGTTTCTGATTTTATTCAATCCTACTCACGACAAAATTATTCTGCTTCGGAAATTCCGCCGACGCAGAAAGCCGCGCCGATTTTCGCTCAAAATTTTCAGGACGAAAACGAAACTGTTGTTCGCTCCGCGCCGAATTTTGGACAAAGTGAAAAGCGTAGAATTTCTAATATTTGGATGTATGCGATGCTTGCGTTAGTTTTGGTTAGCGCGATTGGTGTCGGAGTTTATTTTTGGGAAAACCAATCAAAACAAGACGATTCAAATAAAAGTAGAGCAGTGCAAACTTCACCAACACAACCGAGCAATAATTCTGCAAACTCTGAAAATATTAATGCCTCAATAGTTTCAAACACAAATATAACTACGCCAACACCAATTCCTACACTTAACAAAGCACAATTACAGAGAACTATTAATCAACATGTTTCAAACTTTTTGCGAGGAATTACAAAAGGAGATTTTACATTTGAAGAATTAAAAGGAAAAAGAAAACTTTTCTACGGTGATATTGATAATGATGGGGATGAAGATGTTGCATTACAATATACTTGGACTAATTCTTATGGTGGGGATGCTTGGGGTATAAATATTGCCATTTTTAGAAACAATAATGGGTTATTTGAGTTTATTGATAGTGAGAATGTAGGTGGCGATCTTAAAAACTTTAATATGACTGGAATCAAGAACAGGAAAATTTATGCTATTACTGAAACTTGTACTAATCCTGAAGATGAATACGTCTTAGATTGTATTGCAAAAGCTGGCGGCAGTAAGAAACAAAACACTCAATATTCTTTACACGGTAATAAGTTAGTAGAAAAGTAAGAAAACAATTTCAGAATAAGTATTGCTTTATTACAAAATTAGCTTTCGCTTCCATTTCAAATTCAACAATTGATTGAGCGAAACGCCTTTTAGCAAGCAGTATTAAAGTAAAAAAAATTTTGACTGCCGAAAGCCAACGCTGTATCTTGTAATTATGAAAGTCGAAACAACAATTGCAATTGAGGCTGACTTGCTCGAACAAGTTGAAGTCGCCGCAAAGAATTTTCATAGTTGTTCGGAAGTGTTTGAACGAGCCTTGCGTGAATATCTGCCGAAGTTGAAACCGCAAAAAACAAAATTGACGCGGGAAGAAGAAATTGCGCTGATAAATCGCTATGCCGACGAGCATCGTGAAGAGATTTTAGAAAATTTAGAGTATCAAATCGAATTGTGAAACGCGGCGAACTTTACAGACTTGCCAAGCCTTCAAAACGCGATCCGAAAAAGTTTCGCGTTTATGTTGTTGTCAGCCGTAACGATTTGATTGCAACTTCTTTTCCGTACAAACTTACTTCCAATTTGAAACTCAACGACTAATTAAGCAACAACAAAACTTAGGCAATCGTGCGCGTAGTTTAAGAAACAGGTGAAATATCGCGCCAATCTTTTGCTTCGACAAACAAAGAAAGATGCCCGACGTTTTCGGTGGCGACCATTCCATTTTCCATTAAAGCCTGCGCCGCTAAAATCACATCGCAATCCAACGCTTTCGGGTCAGCCGTCGGTGTGCCTTGATTTCGGCTCCGCGCCCAGAGTTCGGCGGCTTTGAGCATTACTTCGGTTGTCAGAGGCAGATAATCAAGTGTGTTTTTTATTAAATCAAGTCGGGCGATTCCGCGTGTTTTTCCCGCCCGTAGAAGTTCTCGCCGAATCTCATAATCGGCAATTTCCGGCACGATTACGCGGAAACCGGACGTTATCAAATTTTCAAGCCATTCATAACATTCGAGATTGACAGGAGTTGCAGACGGATTAGAGATTCTTCCGAGCGGACTGGCATCAAGCAAGATGATTTTATTCATTCGAGAAAAGAGGTCGGTTAGAAGGTCGGTCTTCGTCTAGGGCTTTTTTCAGAAAATCAAAAGTTTCGCTTTGTTCGGTTTCATCGCCGCCCAATAATGAACGCAATTTGCGAACTTTAGCCGTGATTTCTTTTTTATTTTTCGGCATAATTACTTTTTTATTTTCGATTTCTAACGTAATAGGCATTTCTGTAAAAAACCTCCTTTTCAGACAATATCTTATCATAGATCGGCGTTTTCATTGAAAAATGAATCGAAACCGTTCTTTATCAAACCTCTTTTTAAGGTGTCGTCTTTCGTCCAAAGTTCGCCTTCGAGTTCTAAAGTTAAAGCAACAAACGGCGTATTTTTTTCATCTATATCGCCGCAAAGTCTATACGCTTCGACAAAATTTCCGAGTGAAATTGATTCTTCATTGACGAAATTTATTTTGTGGAGCATTTTGTAGAGGATTTCGTAAAGTTCTTCTTCACTAACCTTTGATTTGTGCAAAATTCGTGTGTTTGAAGATTTCGACCATCAGGAAATTCGGCGTGTAGAAATTGCAGTCCGGTCTTTCTAAAACTGCTCTGAGTCGGGAATTTTTTGACCGCAGAGATGAGAAGAGAATGTTTGTATTAAGGACGACTTTTTTCACGTTTAAGGTTTGATAAATTTAGATTTGTTCTTTTTCCACCAATCGGCTTTAATCTCTTCGCTTAAATCTTCAATGCTCTCGTCAAAATCCGCCTTGCGGATGAGTGATTCCAGCCGAATTTTTTCAATCAAATTTAGCAAGAACTCTTTATCAACTGAATCTTTGTCAATCGAAATCAGAAATTTATCATCCGTTGTTTGTAAATTGATCGTCTGCATATTATTTACCTCAATTTGCATTTTAGCATTATTTTGGAAAAACAGTTGAAAATTTCAAATGATAAGCTCCGGGAAATTTGGCAAGCCTTTGACGAAATTACAGGTAGAGAATAAAAATTATCGAACACGAACATCAGGTAATTATGCTACAATTTTTATAAATTGAGGTTTTGGTTATGGAAACAACAACAGTAACAATCAGTCTGCCGAAAGATGTCGGGAATGTTTTGGAAAAACGTGCCGAAGATAGCGGGCAGGATTTTGAAACATACATAAAAAATATTGTCGAAACGCAGGCGAAAAAGATGACTTTGGATGAAACTCTCGCACCGATTCGGCAAGCCGTTGAGAAAAGCGGTTTGAACGAAGATGAATTGGACGGCATTTTTCAACAGGCTCGACGGGAAGTTTCAAAGGAGAGAAAGGAACAAAAGAAATCATAAAATAAATGCCGAAACTTGAAGCCGTTTTTGATTGCAACATCTATCTTCAAGCCGCCGCTAGCTCAAAAGGTGTAGCGGCGGTTTGTTTGCATCTGGCGGAAAACGGCGAAATAATTCTTTATGCCGGCGATGAAATTTTAGAAGAAGTTTCCGAAGTGCTGAAGCATCCCGTTGCGCGGAAAAATCTTCCCGAATTGACCGATGAATCTGTTGACGCATTTCTTGCAAAGTTATTGGATTTTGTCATTTTTGTAAAAAATGTTCCACACGAATTTCATTTACCGAGAGATGTTGACGATGAAGATTACATAAATCTCGCCGTCGAAGTTCGAGCCGATTATCTTGTCAATCGGGATAAAGATTTGTTGGATTTGATGACCGATTACACAATCGAAGCAAAGGAATTTCGCCAACGCTTTCGTTTTCTTAAAGTTGTAAATCCTGTAGAGTTTATGGAAATAGCACGGAAGACCGCAAGTGAAAGCTAGTCAAAATAATAAACGCCGTATCGTTCTTATCAACATCGCCGCAAAGTTTGTCGGCTTTTAACTTCAATAATTCCTTGCAATAAGAACTTTTTTATTTTATTATACGTATTCCTTACGTATGAATTTTTGCGAGGTAAAATAAGATGCAGAAAAAATTAACAATTACGGTTGATGAACAGGTTTATGCAGGTTTGCATAGCGTTATCGGGCAGGGAAAAATAAGCAAATTTATCGAATCGCTTGTGCGTCCGCACGTTGTTAAAGACGAACTCGAAGATGCTTATCGTGAGATGGCTTTGGACGAAGAACGCGAAGCCGAAGCACTCGAATGGGCGGAAGGCACGATAGGAGATGTGGCTGATGAAACGCGGTGAAGTTTGGTGGGTAAAATTTAACACGCCTTCGATTGGCGGTGAAATCGAAAAACTGCGCCCTGCCATAATCGTCAGCAACGACGCTTCAAATAAACATTTAAATCGTTTGCAGGTCGTTCCGCTTTCTTCAAATGTGAAAAAACTATTTCCGAGCGAAGCATACGTAATGCTAAACGGCAAACAATCTAAAGCACTCGCCGACCAAATTGCAACTGTCAGCAAATTACGTTTGACAAATATGGAAGGCAAAACCTCTGCGGCGGATATGAAAAAGGTCGAGAAAGCAGTAATAAGGCAACTTAATTTATAGATAAGAAAATTAGCTGAAAATGCTACAATTTTCACAGAGTGATGTATTAGCTATGCAGCCAACAATCAGTCTGTGGAAAGATGGAATTTATGAGCGAAAAACAATTTGGAGGAAAATCGGCAATTGTAACAGGCGCGACACGCGGCATCGGTAAAGCGATTGCGTTGGAATTGGCGAAGCGCGGCGCGAATGTCGCGTTTAATTATGCGAAAAGCGCGGACGAAGCGGAAAAACTGAAAGTGGAAATCGAAAATTCGGGCGTGAAATGTTTCGCCGCGCAATGCGACGTGGCGAATACGGAAGCGTCGGCGGATTTTGTCAAGCAAACGCAGACTGAATTCGGCACGGTTGATTTTTTAGTCAACAATGCCGGAATCACACGCGATACGCTGATTTTGCGGATGAAGGAAGACGATTGGGATTCGGTTATTGATACGAATTTGAAGGGCGCGTGGAATTTCTCGAAAGCGGTTTTACGTCCGATGATGAAAAATGAAACGGGCGGTTCGATTTTGAATATTTCGTCAATTTCCGGTGTCGTCGGAATGCTCGGACAGACGAATTATTCGGCATCGAAGGCGGGAATGATCGGTTTGACGAAATCTTTGGCGAAGGAAATTGCCAGCCGGAAAATTACGGTCAACGCTTTGGCTCTCGGTTTAATCGAAACGGAAATGGCGAGTGAAATGAATGCCGAATACCGCGAAAAAATCTTGGCGCAGATTCCTTTGGGCAGACTCGGAAACGTGCAGGAAGTCGCCGAAATCGCGTGTTTTATGTTGTCAGATGCGGCGCGATACATCACCGGACAAGTAATTCAACCCGACGGCGGACTCGCTATGTAAAGGATGATGGCGAAAGGATAAAGGATAAAGTTAAGACAGAATCAACTTGATTTACTTTCGCCTTTCGCCCTTATCCTTTATCCTTTAAGAAGTCCTTTATCCTTTAAGAAGATGTCTTTGCAATACGAAAAAGAAATAGAACAGCCGCAAACGCCTGTCGAACACAACGAAAATATTCAAACGGCACCGTCTGTTTTGCCGGTTTATTCGATTATTTTGGTTGTGTGTTTGATCGCGGTTTCCCTGTGTCAATTTTGGGTTGACGGCGAAGGCGGAATTTTATTGGGCGGCGGGAAATCCATATTACTTGCGGGATTTGATAAATCGCTGTTTGTCGCCGGACAATACTGGCGCATTTTGACCGGCGCGACTTTGCACGGCGGATTGATTCATCTGGCATTTAACTGCTACGCGCTTTATGTTCTCGGCAAACTTATTGAAGTTTTGTCGAATCGCGCACATCTGGCAATCGTGTTTTTGCTTTCCGTCATCGGCGGCGGCGTTTTGAGTTTGATTTTTCTGCCAGGCGTTCCATCGGTCGGTGCATCCGGCGGCATCGTTGGATTTCTCGGTTATCTGGCGGTCTATGGTTATCGCCGCCGTCAGCTTTTAACTAATGCGTTTCTCAAAAATATGTTGTTCAATATCGGATTTATCGCGCTTTACGGTTACTTTTTGCGCGAATATATTGACAATTTCGGACATCTCGGCGGGCTTCTTGTCGGTGCGGTTTACGGATTTTTCCAAATTTCCGGCGATGTCTATAAAGACCCGCGCAGAGTCGGCAAAACAACGGAATTTCTCGGTTTAATCGCACTCGGAGTTTTTATCGCCACGTCACTTTTCAGCATTTTAGTCATTTTAGGAATCGTCTAAAAATTCTCTTAAACTTTCGCCTTTCGCCTTCATCCTTTATCCTTTTAAGAATATGCCGCGAGTCAGAGTTCATCAGCACGTTAATCCGCTTGCGCCTTATTATAGGTTTACGCCGAAGCCATTGGAGATTGAAAAGGTTTTTGAAAATCCCGATTTGCCGCTGCATCTCGACATCGGCTGCGCTCGCGGCAGATTTATTTTGAAAATGGCAGAGATCGAAAAGAGTTGGAATTTTCTCGGCTTGGAAATCCGTGAACCGCTTGTCGAAGAAGCGAATCGTTTAGCGAAGGAAGCGAATTTGAATAATCTGAATTATGAATTCGTCAATGCGACTTACGCGCTCGATAAATTTTTAGCGAAACTTCCCGCCGATATTTTGCAAACTGTAACGATTCAATTTCCCGATCCGTGGTTTAAGAACAAACACGCTAAACGCCGAATGGTCAAAGATAAAATGGTCGGAACAATAGTCGAACATTTGAAAATCGCGGGCAATATTTTTATTCAAACGGATGTTGATTTTTTAGCAGAGGAAATGTTTGATATTTTTAGGGAAAATAGAAACCTTCGTGAAATTGAAATTACTGAAAACCCTTTTCCCATTAAAACGGAAAGAGAAGCGGCAGTTGAAGAAAAAGAATTGCCTGTTTTTCGCAGTGTATTTGTGAAAATATAAAAAAAGCGGAAGAAAAGATTAATCTTTTCTTCCGCTAAAAACTTCAGTTTTTATGTAATGCGTAAATGCTTGTTACCAAAAGCATTCATCATTTACCACTCACCATTATCTATCGCTTATCTGAATCGAACGAAGCACGTTGCGAAAAGCCGAACTATATCTCGAAGATTCGTCCTGCGGTGCAACTGCCGCGATATACATCAAAGTTCCGTTTCTAAGCTGCGTCGTATAAATATTCACGACTTCCGTTCTGCCCGTAATCGGTGAACGTCCTGACAAAACCGTCGCATAAGCATTTCGGCGATCAATTGTCGTGCGCGAAAATCTCGAATCCTGACGCAGATAATTATTTGCTTGCAAAAGACCGTTGACATAATCTTCGGTTGCCCGTGCCAAATCGTTATTTTGGGTTTGAGTCAAACCGACCATCACGCCGTGCGTAATGCCGTTGTTGCCGTAAGCACCTTGCGGAGCAAAGGTTACGGTTTCAGGAGTTTCAAAAACCTGCCAGTTGTTCGGCACATTAACGCGCAGGAAATTTCCGCCCGTATAAGTTCTTGCTCTCGAAGAAGGATATTCAACGCGGCGTTCATATCTGCCGTTATTCATCGGATTTTCCCGATTGCCTTGCGGATTTCTTTGTGCGCTCTGTTCGATTTGTGCCATTGTCGGAGCAGCCGACATTCCGTTAAGCCGACTTTGAACGCGCTCGAATTCCCGTGTGTTTTGAATCGGATTCGGCGAAACGTGGAGCAATCCGGCTTCACGGTTGATATTTTCGTAGCGATTTTCCGGGTTTGGATGGCTGCTCAAAAATTCGGGTGTGCGACTTCCGCCGCTTTGCCGTTCAATTGTTCTAAACATATTTGCCAAATCGCGCGGATCATATCCGGCACGCGCCATAATTTGTGCGCCGAGCGTGTCGGCTTGCTCTTCGTATTCACGGCTGTATTTTGTTAAAATGAATGTCGAGGTGAGTTGTCCGGCTGTTTGTGCGATGCCGCCGAGAGTTCCGCCAAAGATAGCACCGAGAATTGCACCGCCGATTGCCGGAAGTTGATTAACGGGATTACTTTGTTTTGTCGCCTGTGCAGTTCCGTGCCGAAGCGCGACGTGAGCAAGTTCGTGCGCCATTACGCCCGCCATTTCGCCTTCGTTTTTTGCCGCTTCGATCATTCCGCGATTGACATACATATAACCGCCCGGAAGCGCGAAAGCATTGATGTCGCTGGCATTAACGACTTTAAATTGATAGCGAAATTCTCGATGCTGAAATTGCGGCGGAATTGCGCTGACCAAACGCCGTCCGACTTTTTCCACATAACGCGTGGTTTCCGAATCGTTCAAAATAGGCATCTGCTGCTCAACTTCCTGCGCTGCTTGCTGTCCGAGTTTTACGTCGTCCTGAACGCTGTACTTGTTTTTCGGGATGCTGATGCGGGTTTGCCCGATTGCCGCCAGCGGCATCATAACCATTGTTAAAACTAATGCGATTGCCGCGAAATTTTTTCCTAAATTATACTTTTTCATTTTTCTCTCCTCAAAGATTTGCCTTGTTTTATTACAATTTATCAATTATTAATTACTCCAAAGATTAAATTGCAAAGTATGTGCCAAACTTTATTTTAAAGTAAATGATAACACAATAAATTTTAGGCAGTTGTTTTTTGGATTATAAAAAGCCGATAAATAAAGGCTGAAAAGCACTTTTTGTAAAAGCGGTGATTTTTTGAAAAAGAAATGATAGGTTGCCGGATTTAGAAATTACGGCATCGGGAGGATTTTAGATTTACACCAAATGGTTTATTGAGCAGCAAATTGTACAGTTTTTTCAGATGTCAACAAATTCTCATTGCCATTTTCTTTTGCCGAAAGCGGCTGCAAAACTTCTTTGATTTTACCGATTAAAGCCAAAACGTCGCTCGAATTTATCTTTTCGGCGTATTTTTTTTCGACCAAAAATGCCAATGCAAGTTCGCTGCTGAGTTCGTTTGCTGAATCCATAATTTTCCTTTGCTGTCAAAAATTTTGCGGTAAAAATACAATTGTCCCGAAAATATGTCTAAAGTAACTTTTTCGGTTGTTTTAATGTTAGAACAAGTATAAAAGATTGTTAAATTATCCGGTGTTAAATAAATGTTACAGCTTTGAACTCGAAAATTAACTGATTAGCAAATTGTTGATATAATCCGATTTTATTACGGATTCAATTTAACTTTTTCAAACTCGAATAAGAGTTAAAAGTATAGTTTTGTTTGAGTTTATCGGGAGAATTTAATGTTTATAAAAACTATTTTAGATAGTAAAATTATCGGTTTATTTCTGACATTCGCAGTTGCGGCAGGTTTGGCGTGCAGCGGTCAGCCTATCGGACAAAACGGCGGCACGACAAACAGCGGCGGCGATATTCGTCTGCAAGGTTCGGGCGCGAGTTTTCCGAAGCCGATTTATGAGAAATGGGTGAATGAATACGGCAAAATTAATCCGAATGTCAAAATTGATTATCAGTCAACGGGTTCGGGCGCGGGGCAAAAAGCGATTTTGGCGAAAACGGCTGACTTCGGCGCGTCTGACGATCCGATGTCCGACGAAGATTTACAGAAAGGCGGCGATTTGATGCACATTCCGACGGTTTTGGGCGCGGTTGTTTTGACTTATAATTTGCCCGATGTCAAAGAACCTTTAAAACTTTCGCCGGAGGTGATTTCCGATATTTATCTTGGCAAAATCAAAAAGTGGAACGATCCGAAACTTAAAGCCGACAATCCGAATCTGAATTTGCCGGATGCCGATATTTTGCCGGTTTACCGCGCCGATTCGAGCGGCACGACGGCGGTTTTTACCGATTTTTTATCGAAAACCGTTCCCGAATGGAAGGAAAAAGTCGGCGCGAACAAACAGCCGAGTTGGGTTACGGGAGTCGGCACGGGCGCACCGCGCAACGACGGCGTAATGGGACAAGTCAAACAAACGCCGAATTCCATCGGTTACGTCGAACTGACTTTTGCGGAGGCGAACAAACTGCCGACGGCTTTGATAAAAAATAAAGCGGGCGAATTTGTCGCGCCGAGTTTGGAAGGCGTTTCAGCGGCGGCGGCAGGTTCGGTTAGTGCAATGCCCGACGATATGCGTGTTCAAATCACGAATGCCGACGGCGCAAGTGCTTATCCGATTTCCAGTTATACATACATTTTAGTTTACAAAAACCAGCAGGACGCGACAAAAGGCAAAGCGTTGGCGGACTTTTTGTGGTGGGCGATTCACGACGGCGAACAATTTACGAAGGATTTGAATTACGCGCCGCTGCCTGATGAAGTCGTCAAAAGGGCGGAAGCGAAAATCAGCTCGATGACAAGCGGCGGAAAGCCTTTGCGTTAATAAACATAAGATATTGCCCACGAAACACACGAAATTCACTAAAAAAGAAAAGACCTCAAAAGTTTTTCGTATTTTTCGTGTGTTTCGTGGGAAAAGGTTGTTAAATTTTTCATAATCTTTAGCTTTAATAAAAACAAACTTGGCACAAACAGGAACAATCGGCGACAAGGTTTTCCGCACCATTTTATTTATCACTGCCGCAACTATTGTTGTGATTATGGCGGCGATGGTTTTTATGATGGTGTGGAATTCTCTGCCGACGATTAAAACTGATGGCGTGGGTTTTCTAATCGGAAGCGAATGGAAACCTGCCGAAGATGTTTTCGGCGCACTGCCTTTTATTTACGGCACAATCGTTTCTTCCGTAATTGCGCTGATAATTTCCGTGCCGATTTCGCTCGGCATCGCCATTTTTTTGACCGAGCAGGCACCGAAAAAAATCGCCGCGCCGATTGCGTTTATGGTCGAACTTCTGGCGGCGATTCCGTCGGTGGTTTACGGACTTTGGGGAATTTTCGTGCTTGCGCCGTTTATCCGTGATTACCTCGGCATTTTTCTCGAAAATTATTTCGGCTGGCTGCCGTTTTTTCAGGGAAGATTGACTGGAATCGGAATGCTGACCGGCGGGATTATTCTGGCTTTGATGGTTACGCCGATTATTTCGGCGGTCGTCCGCGATATTTTGGAAGTCGTTCCGACACAGCAGCGCGAAGCCGCGCTCGCGCTCGGCGCGACAAAATGGGAAACGACACAAATTGTTCTCGGCAACGCCGCTTCGGGCATCGCGGGCGCGATTGTTCTCGGTTTGGGACGCGCGCTCGGCGAAACGATGGCGGTTACAATGGTCATCGGAAATTCGCCGCAGATTTCCGCTTCACTATTTGAACCTGCTTACACAATCGCGTCGGTTCTTGCGGCAAATTTTGCCGAAGCGACCGACAAACTTTATCTGAGCGCGTTGATCGAAATGGGTTTGGTCTTATTTCTCGTAACCTTTGTCGTCAACGCTTTCGCTAAATTGTTGGTCGCAAGAGTCGGAAAAAGAATGCACGCATAATGTCTAATAAAGAATCATTACATCGCCGCCGCAAACTCGTCAGCAGTATAATGACGAGCGTTACAGCCGCGTGCGCGTTTTTTGCGATTGCGATTTTACTGATTATTCTTTCGTATATCGCCGTGCGCGGAATCTCGTCGGTCAGTCTGCAATTTTTGATTGACACGCCGAAACCCGTCGGCGAAGGCGGCGGCATCGGCAACGCGATTGTCGGTTCGGTTCTGATGACGCTGTTGGCGTGTGTCATCGGCTTGCCAATCGGCATCGGCGCGGGCGTTTATCTGGCGGAATTCGGCGAAAATTTGTTCGGCAAAACAGTTCGATTTTTGGCTGATACTTTAATCGGCGTGCCGTCAATTATTGTCGGAATTTTTATTTACACGCTGGTCGTTTTACCGATGGGCAGACAATCAGGTTTGGCGGGCGGACTTTCATTGGCGATAATTATGATTCCGATTGTCGCGCGAACGACCGAAGAAATGATTCGGCTCGTGCCAAATTCGATGCGCGAAGCCGCGCTTGCGCTCGGCGCACCGCAGTGGCGCGTTACTTGGAATATTGTTTTGCCCGCCGCTTCGACGGGAATTGCGACGGGCGCAATGCTGGCGATTGCGCGAATCTCGGGCGAAACCGCGCCGCTTCTTTTTACGGCATTGAACAGTCGTTTTTACAATTATTTTTACGATCAGCCGATGGCATCTTTGACCGTGCAGATTTATAATTACGCAACAGGACCGTTCGATGTCGAACACCAAATGGCTTGGGCGGCGACGTTGATTTTGATTGCACTGATTTTAGCTATCAATATATTAGTTCGGTTTTTAACGCGGAAGAGATTTTAGCCACGAACAAACACGAAAAGACACGAAAAATTATTTAAAAAACTTTCGTGAAATTTTGTGTTTGTTCGTGGCTAAATAAAAGTTTATGCAAAGCAAAATCAGCATTTCACATTTAAATTTTTATTACGGCAAAGCGCAGGCTCTGCACGATATTTCGCTTGAAATTCCCGAACGTCAAGTCGTCGCGTTTATCGGTCCGTCGGGTTGCGGAAAATCCACGTTTTTGCGAACGCTCAACCGGATGAACGACACGATTCCGATTGCCAAAGTTGACGGCACGGTTTTGATTGACGGCAAAGATATTTACGCGCCGAATACCGATGTTGTCGCTCTGCGGCGCAAGGTTGGAATGGTTTTTCAAAAGTCGAATCCGTTTCCGAAATCAATTTTTGAAAACGTCGCTTATGGAATTCGCATCAATCGAATGTATGAAAACAAAGCCGATTTAGCCGACAGAGTTGAAAAAGCTCTGCGTGATTCGGCACTTTGGGACGAAGTAAAAGACCGTTTAAGCACTTCGGCTTTTGGACTTTCCGGCGGACAACAGCAGCGTTTGTGCATCGCCCGCGCTCTCGCCGTTCAGCCGGAAGTTATTTTAATGGATGAACCTGCATCCGCGCTCGATCCGATTGCGACGCAGAAAATTGAAGAACTCGTTGTCGAACTAAAAAGGCAATATACAATCGTCATCGTAACTCATAATATGCAGCAAGCCGGGCGCGTTTCCGACAAAACAGCGTTTTTTATGTTGGGCAAATTGGTTGAATACAACGCGACGCAAAAAATGTTCACCAATCCCGAAGAAAAGTTGACGGAAGATTACATCACGGGAAGATTTGGGTAAAGGCTCAAGATTTCTGGATTTAATCTTAAATCTCTAATCTGAAACCTTGAGCCGGAAATATGGTAAATTAGTAAAGAAAATGGAAAATCGAATTATAGATCAACAGTTAGACCTTTTGCGCGACAAACTTCTTTTGCTCGGCGGCACGACGGAAAAAGCACTTCAACGCGCGATGCAGTCTTTGACCACACGCGATAGTGATTTAGCCAGAAAGGTTTTGGAAGAAGATAAAATCATCAATCAGATGGAGCTTGAAATTGACCGTTTGAGCATTGAAATTCTCGCTTTACAGCAACCCGCCGCGCACGATTTGCGGTTTGTTATTTCGGTGGCGAAAATCACGCCGATTCTCGAACGCATTGCCGATCACGCTACCAATATTGCCGATGCCGCGATTGTTATAAATGACGAACCGCAATTAAAAAGTTATATTGATTTGCCTGCGATGGCAAACAATGCGGCGGAAATGCTTCGCACCGCGTTAGATGCTTTTACGACCGAAGATTCCGCGCTTTCACGCGAAATTATTAAACAGGACAAAGAAATTGACTCAAGATACAAAAAGGTTTTTGATGAATTGATAGAAATAATGATTGACAATCCCGCTCACACCGCCAGTGCCGCGCAGCTTCTTTTCGTCGCCAAGCACATCGAACGCATCGGCGATTACGTCAAAGATATTTGCGAACTGAATGTTTATTTGAGAGAAGCCGCTTTTATCAAACACAGCCAAAAGGTTTAACTATTTGGTTTTTGAAGTTCTTTTTCGTCTTTTTAAATTTTCTATATTAAGTTTTACAAAAATATAAAGCCGAAAACTAAAGACCAAAAACCCAAGCAGCATTTAAATAATTTTTCTTCCGATAGACAAGCCGTTTTTAATCCGATATATTTAATTTCTTCAATTCCAAATTAAACGGAGATTCTAAACAAAATGGCTTTTAGCTTATTGCCGCGGGAAGACGAGTATTTTGTCTTTTTTTCGCAGATAACCGAGAAAATCCAAGAGGCTTCAAACATTCTAGTCGAAATGCTGCAAGATAAACGAGAGAATTTTGAAGCGCATTCAAAACGCATTAAAGATGCCGAACACGCCTGCGACGACCTGACGCACAAAGTTGTCACCAAACTCAATAAATCGTTTATCACACCGTTCGACCGCGAAGATATTTATACGCTGTCCGTTGCGCTCGACGACGTTTGCGATTACATTGACGCGGGCGCACGCGCCATTATGATGTATGACATTCAGGAAATCAGCGACCACGCTATCGGACTTGCCAAAGTTCTGCAAGGACTGGCGATGGAAATAAATTCAGCGGTTTCGATGCTCAAAAAACCGAACGGAATGAATCAGCATATTGTTGAAATTCATCGTCTTGAAAACGAAGCCGACGACATTTATTTTCGCGCCATCGGCGAACTTTTTCAAAAAGAAACCGACCCGATTCGTCTGATTAAATGGAAGGAACTCTACGAAATTCTGGAAAACGCCACCGACCGCTGCGAAAGCGTCGCCAACATCATCGAAAGCATTGTTCTAAAACACAATTAAAGTCAGTCCTTAGTCCTTAGTCCTTAGTCCTTTGTTTTAGTTCTTTGTAAGTTAAGCATTAGTGCGTAACTCAAATAATTTCAGAAGGCAAAGGACTAAGGACTAAGGACTAAGGACTAATATTTATGGATGCACATTCAGTAACTTTTGGATTAGTCGTTTTTATCATATTTATCGCGCTCGTTTTCGATTACGTCAACGGTTTTCACGACGCGGCGAATTCGATTGCGACGATTGTGGCGACGCGGGTTTTGTCGCCGGGTGTGGCGGTGGCGTGGGCGGCGTTTTTTAATTTTATCGCGTTTGTCGTATTCGGCACAGCCGTCGCCAAGACCATCGGAGGCGATATGGTCAATATCAACGCGATTGCCGCTGATTCAAGACTGTATGTTTTGCTCGCCGGACTTTTGGGCGCGGTCATCTGGAATTTAATAACGTGGTATCTCGGACTTCCGACTTCGAGTTCACACGCGCTGATCGGCGGTTACGCGGGCGGCGCGATTTCCGCTTATATCGGAATTAACGGAATTGCCGGAGTCAGCAATGTTCTGGTTGCCGCAGGTTGGATAAAAACGCTTTCCTTTATCGTTCTTTCGCCGCTGATCGGAATGGCTTTGGGTTTTACTTTGATGGTTGCGGTTTACTGGATATTTCATCGTGTTTCGGTTAATAAAATTGACAAAGGTTTCCGCGTCGGACAACTTTTTTCCGCCGCTGCTTTTTCGCTCGGACACGGCGGCAACGATGCACAGAAAACGATGGGAATTATCACGGCGGTTCTCGCGGCGGGCGGAGTTCTGCAATACGGCGAAGGCGGCAAACTTCCGGCAATCCCGCTGTGGGTCGTTCTGTCGGCACACGCGGCAATCGCTTTGGGAACACTTTCCGGCGGCTGGCGAATCGTCAAAACGATGGGAACAAAAATCGTCAAACTCCAGCCGGTCGGTGGATTTTGTGCGGAAACCGCCGGTGCAATGACGCTTTTCGCCAGCACGTTCGGCGGAATTCCGGTTTCGACAACTCATACGATTACCGGCGCAATCGTCGGAGTCGGTTCTGCAAAACGCTTTTCAGCGGTTAAATGGGGCGTGGCAAGCCGAATCGTCTGGGCTTGGATTATCACGATTCCGGCGGCGGGAATACTTGCGGCTTTGTCTTACGAAGTTATTATGCTGATTGATAAAATTGTCGGAAGTTAAAAAGGAAAAGTTAGAAAAATGCGTTTAGATAAACATTTATTACTTGTGTGAATCAAGAGTAGGATTAAATACTTGAAAAGACTTGGTTTTACTTTGCGAACTTTGCGCCTTTGCGGGAAATTATTCTCCCGCAAAGGCGCAAAGTTCGCAAAAAAAGAACTTAAAAGGCAGTTAAAATTTTAACCTTTGATTCATATTACTTTTTACCTTTTACTTTCTCAGGCGATTCTTTTTTGTCGCCCCAATAAAATGCTTTGACAACCAAAACATAAACCAAGACCACGAGAAAACACAATGCAAAAAAGATAACGATCAACCACGCTAAAGGGGACATCTTTACAAACTCCTAATTTTTAACCACCGCTTCTTCGCTGTTTTCCTTTGGCGCGAGTATATTTGAAACGATGCCCCGGCTATGACTGTGTTCCAAAATATGTTTATACAAAACCGTCAGCAGCGCAACTGCCGGAATCGAAAGAAAAACGCCCGGAATTCCGGCAACTTGTTCGCCCGCCAGAACCGATAAAATAACTGCCAGCGGATGCAGATGAATGCCTTCGCGGACGATTCGCGGATAGAAAATATAATCCTGCAGAATTCGCAAAACGCCTAAAAATATAAAAACGTAAATTCCTTCCGCAGTTGATTCGAGCGAAGCAACCGTAATCGCAATAATGGCGAGTGTCAGCGGTCCGATCAGCGGAATAAACTCGAAAATTCCAGCCAACACACCGAGCAGCAGCGCGTAATCAACACCGATAATATAAAAAGCAATTGTGCAGAGCGTTCCGATCAAAAGACACGAAATGAGTTGGGCGCGAACATACGCGGCAAGCGTCGTGTTGACATCGTGAATAATTGACTCGACGCGCGTTCGCCAATCGCCGCTCGGAAAAATACGCAGCAGTGAAACGCGCAAAAGATTAGCGTCTTTGAGAAAGAAAAATGCCAGAATAGGAATCAAAATCAGCCACGGAATGTAATAAATTGTATTTATCAGAAAACCCGTTACTTCCGCGCCGATTGTGCCGATGACAGTCGCTGCTTTTTCATTGATTTGCGTCTGCACGGATTCGGGAATTTGGTATCTTTTATAGCGATTCCCGAGATCATTGAATTTACTTTGAATCGAAGTAGTATATTCCGGCAGAGAAACCGAAAATTGTCTGGCTTGGTCGGCGACTAGCGGACTTAAAAATGCTATCGCAATTCCCAAAGTCGAAAAGACAATCAAATAGGCAATCGCAATCGCCGCCGGACGCGGCATAAATTTATCGTAACTCGGATTATTAAACGGACGGCGAATCATTTCGATCAACGGTCTTATCAAATAAGCAAAGAAAACCGCCAGAACAATCAAAAAAAACAGATGAGTCAGCGCGGAAAGAATCGTATTTAAAAAACCGGCAATTGCCAAAATCAACAGTGTTACCAAAACAACGCGGACAATCGAACGCACCGGCGGAGTTGACGGATCAAAAATAATATTCTGCGCCGGCTGTTCGACCTCGGCAACCGATTTTTCGTCTTCACCGGCGACCATTTTGATTGTTTCGGTTATTTTGTTGTCAGGCATAATTTATTTTCCTTAATTTTAATCATAAGTTTATTGTATGAAATTAAGGTTTTCATTCACCACTCACCATTTACCGTTAATAATTATTCCGGTTGTTTCGGCGGCGAATTATCTTCGACGTTGAATCTTTGCCGCAATGCTTCCAAATTTTCAGCCGGAAATTCAAAACCCGAACCGGCAATCACGGCTTTGTCGTCGTCGGACAAGATAAACCGATTTGTAGCGGCGGGCGAATTTTCCTTCAGATATGTTTTATCTTCGGCATCAAACACGCCGCCGTCCTTGCGCCGGAAAACGAAAATATGATCGAATCCGGCGGTTTCCATCGTTTGCAAATCGCTTTGAAAAACGTCAACTTTGCTTTCAATCGTCTTATTCGTCGCCGATTTATTCGCTTTTAACGACGGACTTTCGCAAGCGATATTCAGGCAAACGAAAATAATCACCCCGAAAAATACAAAAGTTATGTTTCGTTTATTTTTATACTTCATTTATTTTGCTCCGCATTATCAGGTTCGTCGTCATTTCCATTATCGGGAATATCTTCATTATTCGGCGTTTGATTTGTCGAATTCGCCGCTTTTTCTTCGTCTTCGAGTTGTTTGAGTTCGTCCGGTGTCGGCGGTTCGCCTTCGTCGGCATTGTCGCTCGGCGGTTCACCTTTTTGGTCGCGGATTTTTAGAATTATCGCTTCGTCGTCTTCGTAAGCCGTTTCACACCAGCCGCTTTTCAGACAATTGGCGATAAAATCCGTATTGTCTTTTGCTTCGGAAAAGATAAATCTCGAACCGAATTTTTCGCGGATAATCGGCGCGGGGTCTTGGGTTTTGCCGGAATTTATATTCTCAATTAACTTGTAAAGTTCGGGATTTTTCGAGTAAAGATAATTCGGATCGAGTCCCCAAACGTAACTATGTTTCGTGTCGTAGAAAAACATTTTCGGGAAATTGTCCCAATTGCAATTGTAAATTCTCTCACCTTCGGGAATATTTTCATTCGCCCAATTCATCGCGCGTTCATATTTATTATTCGATTCGTTATCTCTGATTGACGACATCAAACCTTCTTGTTTGATGTTGAAAAGCGAACGTAACCCAACCGTATTTCGCCAACTGTCGCTCGCCCAAGTCGTCGTATTGATGCCGACAAAATAGAAAAACATCATCACGACCAAAATAAATCCGATCAGACCGGCGGCGATGTTTTTATAAAGCTGCGTCTGTTTTTCTTTTTCCTTATCGCTGTCTAAATAAGGTTCGATGTCGCGCTGAAAATCTTCCGGCAAAACGGCGCGGGGCGCAAAAAATGCCTGCCAACTAAACGCCGCGAAAAGAATGGCAAACGGCGGAAAGTATTCGACAATGCGTTTTGATTTAAATATCCAAACGAACAAAACTGATGCAAAAACCAAAAAAAACGTCGCTTTTTCAGGCAATTTTCCGTTTTTCGGCGCGAATAAAATATAACCGATAAACATTGCGACAAAAGCGACCGTCAAATGCGTCAGCAATTGCCAACCGTCATACGGATACCATTCGCCGCCGACGGAAACCGGGTAATCGCTCGTAAATTTTGTGAAAAAATGTTCCGAAAAAAGTTTGAGATTATCGGGAAAATACGGATTGATAATGTTGCCCAAAATCATTCCGCCGAAAGTGTATGCAAGCGGCTGCCATTCAAATCGGCGTTCGTTCCAAGCCATAATTCCCGCCCAGATCATTGCCGCCAAGAAAAGAATCGGATAAAGGCTGTAAGTCCAAACGAAAAAGAACATCAGCGGCAAAAGCCATTTATATTTACGCTCGAAAAGTAAATAAATTCCGACAACCGTGTAAATAATCGTCAACGGCGGAGCTTTTGCCATATTCATCCGGTAAAAAAACGGATTGGCGCACGTCAAAAGCGCGGCTAACCACAACAGCAAATAATCTACTTTGTAGCGAAACATCAGCCAATAAACCGAAAAGACCGCCAGACTTCCATAGAAAATTGCCGCGATTTTTGCCGCCGTTACAGGTTCGAAAAACCACAGAAACGGAATTTGCAAAAGATGAAACAGAAAATGATGATCGGCGTAATCGTTCGCGTTCAAGACGGTCAGCGGCAACCAAGTAAATTCGGGCAGCCATTTAAAATGCTTGAAATTTTCCCAGAGCAGGGAACTCCAGCGAATGTGATAATAGCCGTCCCAATCGCCGCAGCAAATCGCCTGCGTCGAATATTGCAGCAGCGTCATTATCAAAAAAATTGCGAATAAACCGAAAATCAAATAAACCCGGCGCGTCGCTTCGTCCGTCGCAAACCATTGTTTCCACGTCAATTCGGTAGTTTTCGGCGTTTCGACAATTTCCTCATTTAGTTCTTCTGCGGGTTGTTCCTTAAAAATACTTTCCATTGTTAATGCCTAATTTATATAAAAACAGATTGCGGAGAATAAAGATAATTCAATGGAAAAAATATCACGAAATCAGCGCAAATATCTAATCGAAAAAGAAAGTAAGCGACAGCAGCAAAAGTTTTTTGGAAAGCGCATTTGCCAATCCAAAATCTAAAATCTAAAATCGAAAATTCAGCCGGAAAACTCGTCAATTCGCCGTAGGAGCGAATCTTGTCTTTCCTATTTACGATTCACGATTTACGATTCACGATTTATGTATCCAAAAGGCAATTTAATGATTCCCGCGTCAGTCGGGCAATTGGAAGCGATTTTGAAAGAGCCGGACGGCGAAGTTCGCGGCGTTGCGCTCGTCTGTCATCCGCATCCGCTCGGCGGCGGGACGATGCACAACAAAGTCGTTTATCGGGCGGCGGCAGGACTTCTCGAAGCCGGACTTGTAACTTTGCGCTTTAATTTTCGCGGTGTCGGCGCATCGAGCGGCGAACACGACGGCGGCGACGGCGAAAAAGACGACGTGCGCGACGCTTTGAATTATTTGACCGAAAGTTATCCGAATCAACCGATAACTTTAGCCGGATTTTCATTCGGTTCGAGAGTCGGCACGGAAGTCGCGCTCGAAGATGAAAGAATCGTGCGAATTATCAGCATCGGCACGGCGGTTGATAAATACGATTTTTCTTATATGAAAAATTGCCGCAAACCGATTCTTTTCGTTCACGGCGATGAAGACGAATTCGGTTCAATCGAAAATCTAAATTCGCTGGTTTCGCTGGTGGCTGAAAATGCTGATACGAAGTTAGTGGTTTTCAAAAATTGCGGACATTTTTTTGATGAACATCTAAATCAATTAAAAGATGCGATTCACGATTGGGTTTTGGAAAAAGAGGCAGAAACCCGCGCGTGAGCAAGGGTGCAAAGTTGTATTATGGAACAAGAAGAAGAAAAAGAAGCCGAAAGATTGAGAAATGCGGCGATTCGCATAACGATGATGCCGCGCGACACGAACGCGCACGGCACGGTTTTCGGCGGAATTATTTTGAGTTATATTGACATTGCCGGCGGTGTCGAAGCCGTCCGACACACACATCACGACCGATTTGTTACAGTGGCGATGAAGGAAGTCATTTTTCACGAGCCTGTTTTTGTCGGCGATCTCGTGAGTTTTTACGCGCAAACGCTAAAACTCGGCAACACTTCGATTACGATTCGCGTCGTCGTCGAAGCCGAACGCTTCGGCTCGCACGGTCAATCGGTGCGCGTTACCGAAGCCGAAGTCGTCTATGTCGCCATCAATCAATACCGCGAAAAAGTGAAAATCGGAGGGAATTTACAGGGATGACAGGATTAACAGGGATTTTTAATATTTAAATTTTTATCCAATTTATCCTGTTATGCCTGCAAATAAAGTTTTATTCTAAGTTCAGAGTATTTCAATGAACACGCTGAACGTCGCATCTTTAATCAATCTTTTGGGCTTTACGGTCGGAGTCGCGCTCTATGCTCTTTTGTTCGTAATGGTCGTGCGCCACCGCAAGTCAAAAGACAAATTTCCGTTTGATTTACTGCTTTTTGCCACATCCGTTTTAGGTTTTCTTTGGAACATCGGCGAACTTTCCGTTTTTATCTGGCAGGATTTCGGAACAAGCCGTGTGTCGCCGGTTTTGCTGGCGATTTCTTATTCGGCACTCGGATTTTTGCCGTCGGTGGTGGTTCATTCCGCTTGGAAAAATTCCGAAAATGAAAACTCCCAGGCGCGTCTGCTCGCCTTTGCCGCGTACGGTTTAAGTATTTTAGCAAGTGTATTTCATTTGCAGTCGGCGATTTTTAACAACTCTGCGCCGTCGAGTTTGGCTCTGCAAATTCTCACCTTCGGTTCGCTCGCTTTGATTGCCGGTTTGTTGATTTTTAATTACAAACAACCTCTTGAAAATAAAACAATTTGGATTACTGCATTGCTGGTTTTTGCTGTTTCGGCACTTCATTTGAGTTCAAAAAACGAAGGCAATTCGTGGCTCGTCGAACTCGTCGCCCATCAATCTTCGCTGCCCTTGGCACTGGCGATTCTTCTGCAAGATTACCGTTTTGCCTTTGCTGATTTGTTTTTAAAACGCGCTTTGTCGCTGCTTCTGCTGGCTTCACTGGCTTTCGGACTTTATGTTTTCGCCGCCGTTCCGCTGCTGGCGTGGCACGAAACGCACGACCGCAACGACGTGCAGGCGGCGGTTATAGTTTTGACTTTGTGGATGACGACGGCTCTCGTTTATCCGTCTTTGCACAAATTTGCCGTGTGGCTCGTTGATAAAATTATTCTGCGTCGTTTCGATTATGGAAAACTTCAGGTTGAAATAGCGCGGATTATCGAAAAATGCGAAACGGCGGAAGATGTTTTGAATGAAGTTTGCGCCAAAGTTTCAAAGGCTTTGACGGCGAAAAACGTAGTTTGGATACAGAAGCAGGAAGTCGAAACGATTCGCAAAATTTCGTCGGTAAATTTTACGCCGAACAGCGCAGAAATGTATGTTCCGACGACTGAACCGTTGTTTTATCAGATAAATTTAAGTGATTTTTCCGGTGGTCGCCGTCTGCTTTCCGACGAAATCGAAATGCTCGAAGCCGTCGCTCTGACGGCGGCGCGGCAAATTGATAATTTGCGCGTAACCAACGAAAGATATGAACAAAAAAGACAAGCGCAGGAATTCAGCAAACTGGCGACGGAAGCGCAGCTTCGCGCACTTCGCGCTCAAATCAATCCGCATTTTTTGTTCAACGCTCTGACGACTATCGGTTATCTAATTCAAACCGCGCCCGAAAAAGCCTTTGAAACTTTAATGAAACTGACAAAACTTTTGCGCGGAAGTCTGCACTCGGACGGCGAATTTTCGACGCTCAGCGAAGAAATCGAATTGATAAAAAGTTATCTGGAAATTGAAAAGGCGCGATTTGAAGAGCGGTTGGAAGTAGAAATAAATGTGCCGCAGGATTTGGAAAAACTGCGTCTGCCCGCGCTGATTTTGCAACCTTTAGTCGAAAACGCCGTAAAACACGGTATTTCAAAGACAAGAAACGGCGGCAAGGTTTTTATTTCCGCCGCTTTGGAAAGTGAAAATGACATGACTTTTTTGAAACTGCGCGTTTTCGATTCAGGCGGCGGTGTTGGAAAAAGCGAACTGTTACAAGCCCGCGAAATAGGTGTCGGCTTAAACAACGTCGAACAGAGGCTGATTTCTCATTACGGAAAAACGGCAAGTCTGAAAATCGAAAGCGAAATCGGAAAAGGAACAACGACGGCGATTAGATTCCAGATTCCAGATTCCAAATTTTGAATTTTGAATTTTTGAATTTTACCACTAATTTCTGCTCTGATTTTCAATTTGGAATCTGGAATCTGGAATTTCACAAAAATTATGAATAAACTCCGAGTAATAATAGCCGATGATGAACGTCCGGCGCGAAATTTTTTGAAAAATATTTTGCAGGAATTTGAAGATGCGGAAATGGTCGGCGAAGCGGAAAGCGGCGCAGGTGCGATTGAAATTATCAAAGAACAAAAGCCGGATTTAGCGTTGCTCGACTTACAAATGCCGGAAATTTCCGGTTTGGAAGTCGTTAAGTTTCTGCGAAAATCGGAATTGCCGCTCGTCGCTTTCGTAACCGCTCACGACGAATTTGCAGTGCGGGCTTTTGAAGTCAACGCGATTGATTATCTGCTCAAACCCGTTGAAAAATCACGACTTAGGGAAACACTCAACCGCGCTCACGAACGGCTCGAACAAACTGATTTTAAAACGCGCGAAGCGGCAAACTTAAAAGCCGCGATTGCCAATTACGAAGAAAACTCACCGAAAATTTTTCTCCAAAGAATTCCGATTCGCCGCCGCGATGAAATTTATTTGATTCCGGTTTCCGAAATCGCCTCAATCGTCGCCGACGGCGAACTTCTGTGCCTGACCGATTTATACAACAAAACTTACACGATTAACTTTCGTTTGAAGGATTTGGAATCGAAACTCGAACCGGATAAATTTATGCGTCTTTCACGCGGCGCGTTGGTGAATTTAGAAACGATTGAACGAATCTCACCGCTACCCGGCGGCACATATTCTGTTTTTCTGAAAAACGGTCAGGAAATTGCGTCGAGCCGTTCGCAATCGCGGATTTTGCGCGAAAAATTGCTGAAAATCTGATTTTTGGCAAACCGTTTGTTTGGCATATTAACTGTTTATTGTTTTTCTCAAACAGTCTGTTAAAAAGTTGCTGCGACAGGGATTATTGCTGACTATAATTGAACTTTTTAACACAAAGGGAAATTATGCCGAAACAACTTATTGCCAAATCATTTATAACACTGTTTTTTTGTCTGAGTTTTTCATCTTTCATTTACGCGCAGGCGTTGGGTAACGCGGGAACGATTTCAGGCGCGGTTACAGACCCGAATAATGCCGTCGTTGCGGGTGCGGACATCAGCATCAAAAACGCCGTTACGGGGTTTGAGCGGACGACGATGACGGACGATGAAGGCATTTATTCATTTAGTAACGTGCCGCCGAATAATTATCAAATTACCGTTTCGGCAAACGGTTTTCAGGACACGGCGCAAAATATCGTCGTGCGGAATGCCGTGCCGATGCAAGTTCCGATTTCGCTGGCAATCAGCGGTGCAAACGCAACTGTAACGGTTAATGCCAACGCAATAAACATCGAAAATATTCCAACGACACACACCAACATTGATCAATCGCAAATTCAAAAGTTGCCGCTGACTTCGCCCGGAAACGGTTTGAGCGAAGCTATAACCTTGACTTCGCCTGGAGTCGTCGCCGATTCAAACGGCTTTTTTCACCCTCTCGGCGACCACGCGCAAACGCAGTATTCGATTGACAATCAGCCGATTACCGACCAGCAATCAAAAGCGTTTTCGACGCAATTGCCCGTTAATGCGATTCAATCTCTCGAAGTAATTACCGGCGCAACGCCCGCCGAATATGGCGATAAGAGTAGTTTAGTAATAAATGCAATTACCCGTTCAGGTTTGAATGCGCCGAAACCGTTTGGTAGTTTTAATTCGACTTACGGACGTTTTAACACTTTTCAGGAAGAGGGAATTTTCGGCTTCGGCAATGAGAAATTCGGCAATTTTACGGCGGTTAATTTCGAGCGTTCCAACCGATTTTTGGATTCGCCTGAATTCGTTTCGCTGCACAATAACGGAAATTCCATCGGAATTTTCAACCATTTCGACTACAATCCGACGGGAAAAGACGCATTTCACTTTAATTTATTTCTGGCGCGAAATAAATTTGAAATCGCCAACACTTTCGAGCAGGAAGCACTCGGTCAAGATCAAAGTCAGCGCGTCAAATCAATTAATATCGCGCCCGGTTACGTTCATATTTTCAATGCGACAACCGTTTTGACAGTCAATCCTTATTATCGCCTCGACCAAGTAAATTATTATCCGAGCGCAAATCCGTTTGCCGACCAAACACAAACCATCAGCCAACAGCGAAGACTTGCAAACACGGGCATCAAAGCCGATGTCGCGTATGTCAAAGGCATTCACAACATCAAAATCGGCGGACAATTTCAACACACTTTTTTGAACGAAGGTTTTCAATTCGGCATCACCGACGCGGATTTTAACGATCCGGCGAGTCCCGATTTTATTCCCGGACTTCTGCCTTACGATTTGACGCGCGGCGGCAGACTTTTCACGTTTAACGGACGCACGGACATCAAACAAGAAGCCCTTTTCGCACAGGACGCGATCAATTTTAAGAACGGTTTGACGCTGAGTTTTGGTTTGCGTTTCGACAATTACAACGGTTTGAGCAAAGGCAAAGCATTGCAGCCGCGACTCGGCGTTTCGTATCTTTTCAAACCGACAAATACTGTAATTCGCGGTTCATACACGCGCAATTTTGAAACGCCGTATAACGAAAATCTGATTTTCTCAAACGCGGCTGGGGCGAACGGTTTTGCCGACGGTAGTTTCGGCGATGTCAACGCCGCGCCGCTCAAACCGGGAAATCGCAATCAATTTAACGTCGGTTTGCAGCAGGCGTTCGGCAAATACATCATTGCGGATGTTGATTATTTCAATAAATACACGCGCAACGCTTACGATTTTAACGTGCTTTTAAACACGCCGATTACGTTCCCGATTTCTTGGGACAAATCGAAGATTGACGGCGTTTCGTTTCGCCTGAATCTGACGAATTACAAAGGTTTGAGCGCGTTTTTCAACGCCGGACACACCCGCGCCAGATTTTTCCCGCCGGAAACAGGTGGTTTGTTCTTCAATTCCAATTTGCCTGACGGTGTTTTCCGCATTGACCACGACCAAAAATTTCAGCAAACGACACAAGTGCAATACTCTTTTGACCAATTCAAAAAAGTCAAAGGTTTTGAGCCGTTCGCCGCTTTTACTTGGCGTTACGACAGCGGTTTGGTTTCCGGCGCAGTTCCCGATTACGCGACGGCTTTGGGTTTTTCGGCGGACGAACAACAACAAATCGGTTTATTTTGCGGCAGCCGTTTGGCGACTTTGACGAACCCGATTAGAACTTGCGCCGATGCAAATCGAGGCGCATTGCGCGTTCGCATTCCGGCGGACGGAACTTTTAATGCCGACACGAATCCGCCGCGCATCGCGCCGCGTAATTTATTCGATTTGAGTTTGGGCAGCGACAATGTTTTACGCACCGAAAAAGTAAAAATGTCGGCGCGTCTGACGTTTGTAAATTTGATGAATAAAGTCGCGCTTTATAATTTTAATTCGACATTCAGCGGCACTCATTTTATTACGCCGCGCGTCGTTCAGGGACAAATCGGTATAACTTTTTAAATAAATGCAGTCGTGAATGACTGCGTTATTCGCTTAAAAAAGTCTGCAACGATATAATGTGATAATGAGAATTGTTGCGGGATTTACGGTAATTATTTGTAAGCGGTCATTAAAAAAATTAAGAGAAAGCAGATTGATTTTATTAAACTCACTCGTTCTTTTAATAGTTCTATCATCATTTACATTCAGCCAAACAACACAAAAATCTGAAAATGCACAAAAAAAACGCCCGAAAATCGGACTGGTTTTGAGCGGCGGCGGCGCGAGAGGTTTCGCGCACATCGGCGTTTTGAAAGTTTTGGAAGAAAACCATATTCCGGTTGATTATATCGCGGGCGCAAGTATGGGCGCACTCATCGGAGCGTTGTATGCGACGGGCAGAACGCCCGCCGAGATGGAAAATCTGGTCGAAACGCTTGATTGGAATGAACTTTTGCGCGGCAAACCGGCGTTTGACGAATTGACTTACCGCCGCAAACAAGACCGCCGAAATTTGCCCGGCGCAATCACTTTGGGCGGAAAAGACGTGGTGGGTTTGAAACTTCCGAACAGCCTGAATCCGGGACACGAAATCGGTTTGGTGCTTGATCGCTTGATGCTGTCTTACGGTGATAATACCGATTTTGACAATTTCCCGATTCCGTTTCGCGCCGTGGCGACGGATTTGGTCAGTGCCGAAACCGTCGTCTTAAAAAGCGGTTCGCCGGCACAGGCTTTGCGGGCGACAATGGCGATTCCCGGCGTTTTTGCGCCCGTCGAATTAAACGGCAGAATTTTGGCGGACGGCGGAATTTTGAACAATATCCCGACTGACGTTGCCAAAGAAATGGGCGCGGACATTATTCTCGTCGTCAACATCGAAACTCAGCTCGGCGACCGCGAATCGCTTCAGGATTTGGTCAGCATTCTCGGACAGACTTTTTTTGTTGCAACGGCGGAAAATTCGCGGCGCAGTCTGCGGCAGGCTGATATTATCGTCGCGCCGGATTTGAAAAATTATTCGACATTTGATTTCACCGCGGGCAAAGAAATCATTAAACTCGGTTACGAAGGCGCGGAGCAAAAAGTCGCGCTGTTAAAAAGCCTCGCGCTCGATGATGCCGATTGGCAGCAGTATTTGGCTTTGCGGCAAGCTAAAATTCGCCCGAATATTGATCCGATTCCTGATTTTCTGGAGATTGAAGGCACGAAAAGTGCCGCCGCCGAAAGAAAAATCGAGCGCAAATTAGATGACAAATACGAAAATAAACCGCTCGACGAAAAGGCTTTGGAAAACGATTTGAACGAACTGACGGGAACGGAAAGATTCGACAATCTCGGTTACGGAATAACGCGCCGCGACGATAAAACCGGCTTGCTGATTCGCGTTTATGATCCGCAGGAAAGAACGCGGCGCACGACGGTTCTCAATGTCGGCGTTGATGTCAACAACTACGAAACCGACGACGTAAATTTTAACGCCCGCGCCCGTCTGACGTTTTTCGATGTCGGCGGCGACGGCAACGAATTACGTAACGACATCAGCATCGGTTCACGAACGCTTTTTTCGACGGAATTTTATCATCCGTTCGGTACGAGCAAGTTTTTTGTCGCGCCAAACGCCTTTTACGAAGATCATAAAGTAAATTTTTATCAAGACGGTGACCGGCTTGCCGAATATACTTTTCAAACCGCGCAAGCCGGCATTGACTTCGGTTTTCGGGCAAGCCGTAACAGCGAACTGCGACTCGGTTATTCAATCGGAAACTTGAGAGCTTCGCGTCGCATCGGAAATCCGCAATTTCCAAACTTGGGCGGCACGGTGAGTTTTGCATCTCTGCGTTATAATTTTGACACGAGAGATAACGCGCAAATTCCGACAAGCGGAATCGAATTTAACAATTCTCTCAATTATTATTTTGACAGTCCGGGCGCAAACGGCGGATTTCCGCAAGCCGAATCGCAATTCAGCGCGTTTCATTCAATCAATGATAAAAACATCATTTTCGGATTTGGCGGCGGCGGAACAACTTTCAGCAAAACCGCGCCGTTGTTTCAACAGTTCACAATCGGCGGTTTATTTAACGTCGGCGGCTATGGAAGTCAAGAATTTCGCAGCAGTAATTATCTGAAAGGCGGTTTCGGCGTTTTGCGCGAAACATTTTCCGCTCCGGCTTATATCGGCGGAAAGCTGTATTTCGGCGGCTGGTATGAAGGCGGCAGCGCGTTTGAAAACTTCGGCGCGGCAAAATATCGTCAAAGCGTTACCGGCGGCGCGGTTCTAGAAACGCGCATCGGTCCGATATTCCTCGGCGGCAGTTTCGGCGAAGGCGGAAGCCGAAAACTTTATTTTTCGTTGGGTAGATTCTTTTAGGAAAGGGAAATTTTGCAGGAAATTAAACTTTAAAATGTGATCTGCAAATCAACGACGATGACGTTGATAGAATAAAAATCTACATCATCCGCACTGATTTGCGGTAAAATTTATTTTAAAATTGTGTTAAGTATTAAGTTTTCGACAACATTCAAAATTTATATACTCAAACTGAAACAGTCGCCTGAATTTGCGGGCGGCTGTCGAGTTCAAAAAACCTGACAGGCACTGCTCCATTCACTCTTTCCTTTTCCTTACTCATTTCATACCATTTATCACAGTCCGAACAATGATAAAACTTAACCCAATCCGTCGCTTGGAAATCAAATTCCAATTCCTTATTACAATGCCAACAAGTCATAACCAAAACCCCTCCAAATTTGAATAAAAACATTCTATCATTTAAAGCCTGATAAAAGCTACACTTTTTTTAACAAAATTTTGCACGCTTTGGATTCGTAAAAGTTCCGTTTTTATTGAATAATCTGAAAATTAAAATCTTTGTTTATTTCTTTCAAAAAAGACAAGAAATAACTTCTTTTTGTAAACAAAGAATTTTTTGTGAAATGATCTTTGCTGAATTTTGACCTGATTTGTTTGAAAATGTAATCTAAACCGGATACTGAAATGTAAAAGCAGAATTTGCAACCTTGAAGTTTGAGCAGTAAAAAATGGAACAAACAAAAATAATTTCCGAAAACAAACACCGCGATATTATCAAAGAAATCGGGAAAAATTTCCTAATGGGAATTCCTGCATTCCGCCGATGGCGTGCGACTCGTCCGCGTGCCGGAGCGCGTTTTACGGGCAGCAACGAAGAGATTGAGCGTTACGCATTTTCCGGTTTGAATATGCTGCTCGAATACGTCGGAAGTTTAGAAGGCAAAAGTATTCTGGAAATCGGCGCGGGCGATTTTTTGACTTCCGGCTTGGCATTAATGGGTGCGGGCGCGAAAAGTTACGGCGTAATTGATAACTTTCCGGGCGATTATTACGGCGCAGAGGCAAAAAAGTGGTATCGTGCCATTGAAGAAAAATGGGCGCATTTTTATCCTGAAATAAATTGGGCGGAAAATCTACACGCGGCGAATTTTCCTGAAAAATATGCCGACCGTTTGGAATTGATCGCCCAGCCGATTGAAACATCTTCGACCAAAAACCGCTACGACATTATCTGTTCGTTTCAGGTCGCCGAACATATTTCGAATATTGACGCATTCGCCGAAATGCACAACCGTCTGCTCGAAAAAGACGGCGTTGCCATCCACCGTGTAGATTACGGTCCGCACGATTGTTGGTTTCATTACAATGATCCGCTGATTTATCTGCAATTTTCCGATTCCGTCTGGAAACTCAGCGGCTCAAATCGCGGAACGCCGAATCGTTTTCGCCATCACGAATTTCTCGCCGCCTTTGAACGCGCCAACCTCGAAGTCGAAGTTCCGTACACGGATAATTTCATAGAACAAAAGATAAGTTTTGAAAAACTGCATCCGAGATTCAAAAAAATGCCGCACGATTCATTGCTCGTCGGCACGGCGGTTTATATTTTGCGTTTAAAGTCGCAGAAATAATTAAAACAGGTAAAAATGATTTCAAACTTTAAATTTCAAAAAATTGATTGTTTGTTTTTACCTGTAATTTTATGCTTTATCGCTTTTATCGTTTTAACAAAAGCGCAAGATATTCCGCTCACGGAAATTCCTGCTGAAGTCAACGCGCCATCCGCACAAAATTTTCATCAATGGGGCGCAGTCAGCCTTTTTCACGGTTTGCCGTCGGACACGATTCGCGCCGTAACGCAGGATAAAGACGGCGTAATGTGGTTTGGAACTGATAACGGTCTGGCAAAATACGACGGACGGCGTGTGCAGGCGATTAATTTGCAAGGCTTGAATGCCGAAAAAATTCTCTCGCTCAAAGTTGATAAAAAAGGAACGCTTTGGATCGGCACGGATGCGGGCGCTGCGCGATTTTCAAACGGTCAATTTTATCCGATTGAAGAAACTTTGGGAAAATCTATCGCTGCCATTGCCGAAACTGACGACGGACAAATTATTCTGGCGAGCGACGACGGACAAATTTTTCAATTATCTCAAAGTTTGGAAGGTCTTTTCGTTGTCCAAACGATTTTGCCGCAGCCGTTATTTGGCGGAAATGATGAAAAATCTTCGAAATTAACGAGCTTTTCGGCAAACGGCGAAAAATTTATTATCGGCACATTAGGACACGGTTTGATAGCCGTCGAAAATGGCGAAGAGCAAGAAATTTTCAGCCGTCCGCGACCTTATTTCATAACCGCTTTACAAACAGATAACAACGGCAATTTGTGGTTCGGAGCGCAGGTCAGACGAAGCGACGGCGGGCTTTATTACGCCAAAGACATTGAACGCCCGGAGAAGATCGCCGATGAAACCGGAACTGTTGCCGCGTTAGGCTTTGACGCGCACAATGATTTGTGGATCGGCACGACCGAACGCGGCGCGTATCATTTTCGCGGCACATCAAGACTCGAACATTTTACATTTGAAAACACTGCGGGCGGTTTGCGCTCGAATAATATTTACACGGTTTTCGTTGACCGCGAAAACGTCGTCTGGTTCGGAACTGACAAAGGAGTTTGTCGTTTTGACGCTTCGAGTCCTTTTGACCAAAACATTTCCGACGACAAGAACAGTAATTTCGTTCGCACACTTTATCAAACCAAAGACGGCAGAATTTACGCCGGAACGAATCGCGGACTTTATATTTTTGAAAATGGAAATTGGCAAACGGCAGGAAAATTTGAAAGCAAACCGATTTATGCAATCGCTGAAGATTCAAACAAGACTCTTTTGATCGGCACACCGGACGGACTTTTTAATTCCGGCAATGAAAAGTTGGCAGCCGAAAACACACGCGCCGTCGAAAATTTTCAGGGCAAAATATACGTCGCACTTTTTGGGCGCGGAATTGAACAAATCGAAGGCGAAAACCGTACGCTGATTTTTTCCAACGATTTGCCGACCAGTCTTTTTGCCGACGGCGAAAAACTTTGGATCGGAACGGCAAAAGACGGCGTTTTTTCATTCGACGGAAAAGCGGTTTCGGCGGAAGAGTCGCTCGAAAAGCTGCGCGGCGTTGCAGTTTGGGACATTGACGGTAATGCGGAAAACGGTTTGTGGTTTGCTACCGAGCGCGGACTTCTTCTGCTTAAAAACGGCGAATTAAGTGCCGTTACAAACGACGCTGCGCGTGATGTCTTCGTCGGCAAATCCGGCGATGTTTGGAGCGCAACCGTCGGCAGCGGAGTTTTTCATCTGAAATTTGACGAACAATTCGGCTGGATGTCGGCAAATTTAAGCGTCGAGCAGGGCTTGCCTTCGCAAAGTGTTTTTGCGTTGCTTCCGATTGATAACGACATTTTGATCGGCACGACTCGCGGCACGGCACGCTATTCGCCGAGCTGCAAAGCACCTCTGATTATTCCGACGCGCATTTTAAGCCAGCGTTTGCACAACCCCGACGAACTTCTTACGGGAATCAATCTGGCTTTTCCGCAAAATACTTTGACGGTTGAAGTTACAGCGTTGAGCAGCCGCACTTTTCCCGAACAATTTCAATATGCTTTCACGCTCCAAAACGGCAAAAAGGAAATCATAAATAAAAAGCTTTCACACGATTCGCAGTTTTTGATGGACAATCTGCCGCCGGACGTTTATACGGTTGAAATTCGCGCCTTTGATAAAGATTTGCAGAGTTCCGCGCCGCTTGTCTTTCAGTTTTCGGTTGCCAAAGCACCTTTTCCTTGGGCTTCAACCGCACTTGCCGTTTTACTTGGAATTGCTTTGATTGCTTTAACTTGGGCGATCATCGAGCGTTGGCGAATTACAAAAAAGAACCGCGAACTCGCCGCCGCCAGATTTGATTTGGCTAACGAAGCCGAGCGCGAACGCCGCCGCATCGCCTGCGATCTGCACGACCAAACACTTGCCGATTTGCGAAATCTGATGATGATGTCCGACAAACTTCCGGCAATTGAAACAACGGAAGAAAAGCCCGATTTTCGCACCGAAATCGAAGCCGTTTCCAACGAAATCCGCCGCATTTGCGAAGATTTGAGTCCGTCGGTCTTGGAAAACGTCGGCTTGACCGCCGCGCTCGAATTTCTTTTAGGTCATACATTTACACAAACCGATAAAAAATTTGAATATAAATTTACCTGCGAAGAAGGTTTGGAAGAACGGCTCAATTTGCCGCCAAACGCGCAAATGCAGATTTACCGCATCGCACAGGAAGTTTTAAATAATATCGCACGTCATTCGGAGGCGAAATTTGTCGAAATGAAAATTTCCGATTCGGCGGAAGATAATTTCAACTTAAAAATCGAAAACGACGGATGCGATTTCGACGCGGAAAAAGCCAAAAAAGGTCGCGGACTTTCCAACATCAATTCCCGCGCCAACCTAATCGAAGCCGAAGTTTCGTGGCAAAAACTCGACGGCAAAATTGTTTTTTCACTAATCAAAAGTTCCGACAATCCAAAATCCAAAATCTAAAATCCAAAATCAAGTGGCTGTGGTTTTCCACATAAACTTCACCGTAACAGCCTGAAAACGCACCGTTATTCATCACGTTTCAATCAAAATAGTTATAAAAGATAATCGATCACGATGCGATTATCTTTGAATAATGAAATTTTACGAAAAATCATTTACGGCACGCTCGCAATTTTAATTTCCGCGCTTGCCGCCGTGATTATCCGCGTCAAAAATTCCGCCCGAAGCGAACTTGCAAAAGAACGCTCTCGCCACGAAAGTTACCTACCTTTTGAACGGACTAAACTCATTCCTCACTCTAAAAATAATGTTCAAATTTGGCAAAACGTAGACGATACGCGGGATTTTGTAAAATTTCAAGACTCATACTTTGCAGCAACAAGCGGCGGACTCGTGCAATTGGCAGCAGACGGAAATTTAATTAGACATTTCACGGTTTTAGACGGTTTGAGCGAAAGCGATTTGACGAATTTAATTGTTTTCAACGCCAAACTTTTTATCGGCACACGCTCGCAGGGATTACTTGTTTTCGACGGCGAAAATTTTGAAAGTTATAAATTTACAGACCGCGACGCGCAGGCGATTACGGCATTTTTAATTGACGACGGTAGAGCTTTAATCGGCACATTCGTCGTCAACCCGAACGCGATTTACAGCGACGGCGCGAGATTGTTTGTCGGAACTTTGGAAGGCGTAAAAATTTTAGATTTGAACACGCAGAAATGGAGCGTTCTATCGGAAAATTTGCCGTCAAAAGTCGTGATTAGTATCACGGGCAACGACGAAAATATCTATTTCGGTACAACAAACGGCATCGCACGAATTAAAAAAAGCTATTTCGCAAAAGGAGATTTTTAGATGAAGATTTTCAACGTAAAGACGCAAAGATGCAAAGACGCAAAGAAATTTGAGCCGCAGATAAACGCGAATAAATACAGATTTTTTGATTTTTATAGATTTTTTATCTGCATCTATCCGCGTTCATCTGCGATAAACGATTTTTCGCGTTTTGGCATCTTCACAATAATTTTTTTTCTTATTTTTGTTGTCGCTTTCGCACAATCGGGCGTTTTAATTCCGACTTCCGAAGGCAAACCGAATCCGAAAGTGCTTTCTCTGCAAGTGATGAATGTTGATATTTTGATTGACAATCAACACGCGCGGGTTAAAGTTATGCAGATTTTTGACAATCACACGGCGGAAACGATGGAAGGCAAATATCTTTTTGCGCTGCCGCCGACGAGTTCGATTTTCGATTTTGCCGTCTGGGACAAAGACACGCGGATTCCAGGCGTGATGATGGAAAAACGCCGCGCTAATGAGATTTACAGTCAAATAAAACAAGCGCAGGTTGATCCCGGACTATTGCAGCAAGATGACGAACACGAAGGAATTTCGGCGGTTTCGGCGAAAATTTTTCCGATTGACGGTTACGGTTCAAAACGGCTCGAAATGGAATATACGGAAGTTTTGCCGGTCGAAAGTCTGAGTTCGCATTTTACATTTCCGCTCAAACCTTCATTCGGCGAAACGCAAAGCGTCGGCGAATTTAATCTGCACATTCGCGTCGTCAACGATTTTCCGCTTTTTACAACGACTTATTATGATTATCCTTTACAGATTACAAAGGCGGACGCAAACACTTTTGAAGCCGAATATCACGGTGAAAATATCGAACTGAAAAACGATTTTTCATTCGATTATCAAATAAACACGACGAACAGCGCGTTTTCATTCATCACTTACCGCGCACCCAAACAAATTTCGGCTTATGATTTGCGCGATCCGCAGCTTGCGGCAGCGAATCCCGACGGTTATTTTTAGGCACAGGCGATTTTTAATCAGCCGACGAATACCGAAAAACCGCCGCGCCGCGTCGTTTTGCTGCTCGATACTTCGCTTTCGATGTATGGCGACAAACTCGCCCGCGCTGTCGAAGCAACCGATTCTTTTCTACACGATTTAACTAAAAAAGACGAATTCAGCTTGATTTTATTTGGCGACGAAACCGCTTCATTTTCCGAAAAACCGCTTTCCGCGACGACTGAAAATGTTGAAAAAGCGATGCAGTTCATCAGAAATTCGACATTCGGCGGCGGCACGAATTTGAAAAAAGCTCTGCAAACGGCGATTGCTCAAACAAATAATTTTTCCGACGGAACGCGCGATATAATTTTGATTTCCGATGCCAACCCGACGCTTGAAACAACCGACATCAAATCAATTTCCAATCTGTTTGATAATAAAAACACTGTCAAACTTTTCGCCTTCGCACTTGGAAACGACGCGAACAAATCGCTTTTAGAAGAATTATCCGCCAAAACATCACGGTTATTTCGCGCAAGCACGGGAAACTGAAGACATCGCGCTTGCGCTCAAGATATTTTTAGACATAATCGGCACATCGAGCATTGAAAATTATCCGAGCGGCGCGGACAGTTACAACGGTTCGAGTTTCGCATTTGTCGGACGTTACAAAAAACCGCAAACACAGACGAATGTTGATCTTTCGGCGCAATTCGGCGCAGATGCGATAAATCTTTCGCAGGAAGTTTCGCTGCCGGAATTTGACGACGCGCATCCGCATCTGCCGCGCGTATGGGCGCGGGCGCGGGTCGACGCGCTTTTGCAGGCGATGAACATTGGCGGCGAACGCGAAGATTATATTGCAGAAATCATACGGCTTTCAGTCAAATACAAATTCGCTATGCCTTACACAGTTGAACGAGTCGAAACTCAAGCAAGATTATCTCGAAAGTGAAAACTACGCGCAGTTTGAAAATCGGCATTTGGCGTTAAAACTCGCGTCGCGCTGGCAGGAATTTAACGACGCAAGCGGTTTTTTCACCGGAAACATCGGTAGTTTGCTCGATGTCGGTTCAGATGTCAGCCGCATCGAAATAAAACGAAATTCATCCGCCAACTACCTGCACAAAGAAATAGATTTTATTTTCAAAACTGAAAATTACTGAAAAATGAGAAAGTTTTATTTCGAGAAAAGTAGTTTATAATAGACAAATTCGGCTTTGCTGCAGATTTTTGTTTATTCGGAATTTTTCAGATTAGTTAATTCCTAATAATTTGGTTTTACTGAGAATTTAGCATCAAAGCGAAAATGGAAAATAATGATGCTGAAAATCGAAAATTATATCAATGGCGAACTGATTGCGCCCGAATCAAATGAATATCTCGACAATTTTAATCCCGCAACGGGCGAAGTTTATTCTCTGATTCCCGATTCGGACGAAAGAGATGTTCAACGCGCAGTCAAAGCGGCGAAAAAGGCATTTCCCGTTTGGTCGAAAATGTCTGCCGAACAAAGACACGATATTTTAATGCGCGTTTCTGCGTTGATCGAACGAGATTTGGATGAACTCGCCGAAGCCGAAAGCATTGACAACGGCAAGCCGAAATCTCTGGCAAAAGCCGTTGACATTCCGCGTGCCGTTTCCAATTTCAAGTTTTACGCGACCGCCGCGATTCACACTTCAAGCGAAGCGCACGAAATGGTTGGGCAAGCGATAAATTACACTTTGCATCAACCGCTCGGCGTGGTCGGCTGTATTTCGCCGTGGAATTTGCCGCTTTATCTTTTTTCGTGGAAGATCGCGCCCGCACTGGCGGCAGGTTGCTGCGTTGTCGCAAAACCTTCGGAAATTACGCCGATGACGGCTTATTTGCTTTCAAAACTCTGCATCGAAGCAGGTTTGCCCGACGGAGTTTTAAATATCGTTCACGGTTTGGGAACAAAAACGGGCGCAGCGATTGTCCAAAATAATGATGTTAAAGCGATTTCGTTCACGGGCGGCACGAAAACGGGCGAATGGATTGCACGCGAAGCCGCGCCGAAATTTAAAAAACTTTCGCTCGAACTCGGCGGGAAAAATCCGAACATCATTTTTGCCGATTGCAATTACGAAGAAATGCTCGAAACAACCGTGCGTTCGTCGTTTGCCAATCAAGGACAAGTTTGTTTATGCGGTTCGCGGATTTTTGTCGAAAAATCGCTTTACGAAAATTTTTGCGGCGATTTTATTGAAAAAGTTAAAAAATTAAAAATCGGCGATCCGCTTGATGCGGAAACGAACATCGGCGCAGTTGTTTCTCAGCCGCATTTGGAAAAAATTCTTTCGTATATCGAACTCGCTAAAGAAGAAGGCGGAAACATCTTGCTTGGAGGAAATCAAGTAAAACTCGAAGGCAGATGCGCGAACGGTTACTTTGTCGAGCCGACAATTATCGAAAATCTCGCGCACGACTGCCGTACAAATCAGGAAGAAATCTTCGGTCCGATTGTAACGATTACGCCATTTGACAGTGAAGATGAAGTTTTGAAATACGCCAACTCGGTCGAATACGGTTTGTCGGCAACAGTTTGGACGGAAAATCTTTCCCGCGCTCATCGAATGGCAGAACGAATCGAAAGCGGAATCGTTTGGATAAATTGCTGGCTTTTAAGAGATTTGCGAACGCCTTTCGGCGGAATGAAAAACTCCGGTGTCGGGCGCGAAGGCGGTTTTGAGGCGTTGAAGTTTTTTACGGAAGAGAAGAATGTTTGTATTAAGATAAATTATTGAGGAATAGAAAAATGGTTCACATACGGGAATTTTCTTCGTCAGTTATCGAAAAACTTGATTATTATGTTTATTTGCTAATTGAGCGGGAAACAGATCAGATTTTTTACATCGGGAAAGGCATTGGCAATCGAATATTTGCCCACATCAACGACGTGATTGTAAATGAAATGCCAAGCGACAAACTGGATAAAATCAGAGAGATTCGCGCCAAAGGACTTGAGGTAAAACACATCGTTCATAGACACGGCTTGACTGAAAAAGAAGCGTTTGAAATCGAAGCTGCACTTATTGACTTTATCGGTTTGAGCGGTCTGACAAATCAAGTTCAAGGTTTTAATTCTGATGATCGAGGTAAAATGTCTGTTGATGAAGTTATTGCTAAATATGAAGCACCGATTATAGAAATTTCTGAACCTGTAGTTTTAATTACTGTTAATCGTTATTATCGGCGCGGAATGAGTGCTGAAATGTTGTATGAAATCACACGCGGCAATTGGGTTATCGGAACTCGCCGTAATAAAGCTAAATACGCTTTTGCGGTTTATAAAGGAATAGTTCGTGAAGTATATAAAATTGAAAGATGGTTTCCCTCGCCGATTGGAGATACTGAGATAAAGCGTAAGTGGGCGACAGAACATTCGATAAGTTCCGATGCAAAACAAACAAAAAGGTGGCAGCTTGAAGGTAATATTGCAGATTCTTTACGACACTACGTTGGCGGAAGCGTAGAAAATTATTCAAAAATCGGCGCACAAAATCCAATTCGCTATGTAAATTGTTAAATTTTTTTGGAGCATCAAATTTGCTATAATTCGCTTGAGGTAAAAAGTTATGACAGTTGTTCTCGAATTAGAACCCGAAGTTGAAGAAGCCTTGCAGAAGAAAGCGATTGCTGACGGGAAAGACGTTCAAAACTATATTGAAGATTCATTAAGGAAATTGGCTTTGCAACCATCGCTTGATGAAATTCTCGCGCCGTTTCGCCGTGAAGTCGCGGAAAGCGGGATTACCGATGACGAACTTGACGCTTTGGTTGAAGAAGCTAGAGAAGAAATTTATCAAGAAAAATTAGCGAAAGAACGTGAATAAAATCGAACCTATTTATCACGCGGTTTTTGATTGTATGATTTATGTGCAAGCGGCGGCGCGAACCGATAATCCTGCAAACGCTTGTCTTGAGTTGGTCAAAACAGGAATTGTTCGATTATATCTCAGTCGGGAAACGCTCGCGGAAATCGAAGATGTTTTGAGCAGAACGCAGTTGAGAAATCGTTTTAAAACTTTGACCGATGAGAAAGTCGAAGCGTTTTTGGATAACATCAAAAATAAAGCCGAAATCTTAAAAAATGTTCCGCCTGTTTTTCGCTACTCACGCGATCCAAAAAATGAAAAATATATAGATTTAGCCGCTGAAGTCGAAGCGGATTTTATTATTACACGCGACAAGGATTTGCTGGATTTAATGACCGGAATTGATGTTGAAAGCAAAGAATTCCGGCAAAGATTTCGTCCTTTACAGATTGTCGAACCGATTGAGTTTTTGAGAATTGTTCGGGAAAAAGATTTACTTCTTGAACCATAACTTCTTACTTATGCAATCTCAAAACGCCGTTCGGCGGAATGCAAAGTTCCAAGTTTCAAGTTAAAGATTAACTTGAAATTTGGAACTTTGAACTTTTACTCAGATGCTTCGGTTTTCGTGCCGCATTCGGGGCAGAATTTCGCGCCGGGAGCGAGTTCGGCTTGGCAGTTTGAGCATTTCGCTTTTTCCTGAGTTGAGCCGCATTCGGAGCAGAATTTTGCACCTTCGCGCAGTTCCGCGCCGCATTTTACGCAGGGAACTTTTGACACTTCCATATTTGCACCGCAATCGCCGCAGAATTTTGTTCCCGCCGCATTCGGTTTTCCGCAGGTCGGACACGGAATCGTATTTGTTTGCTGTCCGCCGCCGCTTTGCTGCTGCTGCCCTTGACCGCCGAAAGCATTTGCCATTTGTCCGCCGACGGCGAAACCTGCGCCTAAACCTGCGCCCAAACCTGCACCGCCGCCTTCATTTTGCGCCGCGTCGCGCAGAGCATCTGCCGCTTGGAATTTCATATATTGTTCGGAACTTCCCAGTGCGCCCATCGAAGCACGTTTGTCCATCGCTTCTTCGACTTCGGGCGGAAGCGAGATGTTTTCAACATAGAATTTTGTAACTTCCAAGCCGTAAGTTTTAAAATCTCCGTTAATTTTGGCACGAATCGCTTCGCCCAATTCTTTGTACTGCGCCGCCAAATCGAGCGCGGGAATTTTCATTTCGCCAATCGCGTCGGAAAATTCCGTAACAATCGCACGTTTTAATTGCGTATCAATATCTTCGGTGTCGAAATGTCCGTTTGTGCCGGCGACTTCTTTGATAAAAGTCTGCGGTTCGGCGACGCGCAGAGAATATGCGCCGAATGCGCGAAGTCGGACAATGCCGAAATCAGAGTCGCGCAGCATAATCGGGTTTGCCGTTCCCCATTTCATATCGGTAAATTGTTTTGTGTTGACAAAATAAACTTCCGCCTTAAAAGGTGAATTAAAACCGTATTTCCACGCGCCGAGTTTTGACAGAACCGGCGTATTTCCGCCGTCTATCGTATAACGTCCGGGACCGAAAACGTCGGCAACCTGCCCTTCAAAAACAAAAACCGCCGCCTGCGATTCGCGCACGATCAACTGTGCGCCGTCTTTGATTTCCTGTCCGGCAACCGGAAAACGATAAAGTATCGTATCCTTCGATTCATCAAGCCATTCGATAACTTCGATAAATTGATTTAATGCCGCCTCTTTAACTTTGTCGAAAATACCCATTATTTATTCTCCTTCATATTGATTTACCTGTAGCTCTTAACGATAAAATATCTCATAAAGTTGCGAAAAATGGAAGTTTTGTTAGGCTGATTCAATTTTTTAAACTACGGTTCAATGACAAATCGGGCTATCATAAATGTTGTTTTCCTTAGCGAACTTTGCGCCTTTGCGGGAGAAAACAATTTCCCGCAAAGGCGCAAAGTTCGCTAAATAGTGATTTGACGACAATCTAATTTCTCAATAGTTTTATAATTCCCGCAAAAATTTATCAATTCTTTCGAGCGCAGTTTCAATTTGTTCGTAAGATTTACAATACGCGATGCGAACGTAACTTTCGCCGCCCGCGCCGAAGGAACTTCCCGGAACAACGGCGACTTGTTTTTCGGTCAGCAATCTTTGCGCGAATTCGTCGCCGCTCAAACCTGTTTTCTTAACCGAAGGAAAAGCGTAAAATGCGCCTTTCGGTTCAAAGCAGTTTAATCCCATTTCGTTTAGTGCCGACACGACTAATTTTCTCCGGCGGTCATATTCGGTTTTCATTTCCAAAACAAACGGTTCACCGATTTTCAATGCGGCAAGCGCGGCGTATTGTGAAATTGTCGGCGCACTCATCACGCAGTATTGATGAATTTTTAAAAAGGCTTTCAGCAATCCTTCTTCGGCGCAAATGTAACCGACTCGCCAACCCGTCATCGCATAATCTTTTGAAAATCCGCCAAGCAAAATCGTGCGCTCTTTGGCATTCGGCAGAGCGGAAAAACAAATATGTTCGACTCCGTAAGTCAAACGATCATAAATTTCATCGGAAATGACCAGCAAATTATGTTTTTCGGCGAGTTCGCTGATTTTTAAAGCGTTTTCGCGTGATAAAACCGCGCCCGTCGGATTGTTCGGATAGCCGAAAATATGGCTTTTGTGCGTCTCGTAATTTTTGCTTCGATTTGTTCCGCCGTAACTTCAAAATTATTTTCCGCCGTCGTTTCAACCGGAACAGGAACGCCGCCCGCGAAAATTATTTCCGGTTCATAAGCGACAAAACACGGCTGCGGCACGATGATTTCGTCGCCTTCGTTGCAAATGACGGAAAAAATACATTTTAAGCCTTCGCTGACACCGACGGTTATCAAAATTTCTGTGTTCGGATCGTAAGAAACTTCATAAAGATTTTTCAGATGTTCCACAAGAGTTTCGCGTAATTCTATCAAACCGGAATTTGCCGTATAGCCGACGGCATTTTTACAGACGGCTTCAAAACCGGCGCGGGCAATTGGTTCGGGAGTCGGAAAATCCGGTTCTCCGACTCCGAGCGAAATAACATCGGGCATCGAAGCCGCAATGCCGAAAAATTTGTGCAAACCTGAAACCGGAACTTTGTTAATTCGTTCGGCAATAAATTTTGTAGAAATAAACATAAATTTGAATTAAAACAATCGGACTTTATTATTTCGTTTTTGATTTTTTGGATAGATGATTGAAAACTGACAAAAAACCGATCATCACCGCGCCGCCCAAAGCGTCGAGCAAAACATCGTAAATTGAACTGGTTCGTAATGAGTCGAAACTTTGATTATATTCGTCAATTAGGGCGACCGCGACGACAATTAAAAGAGAAAATAAATACCAATATCTTTGTAAAAATGGTTTAGCCGAATTCCAAAAAGCGCGTGAAGCCCAGAAAGCCAAAATTGAATACTCGGTCAAATGCGCGAGTTTGCGAATAAAACCGTGATAAAATGTGATTGTTTCTTCGGACGCAGACGGGAAAAGAAAATGCAGAAGCGGACGAACTATCAGCGAAGTTTTTGACATCGCTCCAACTGATGTTGAAGCAAGCAAAATAACTCCGAGCCACAAAATAAGGGGCGCGTAACGAAAAAAACGCCCGCGCCAAATAGACTTTTGTAAAACTTTATTCATTCCAAAAATGCAAAAGGATGAGCAAAACCAAGCACTCATCCTTTATCCTTTCGCCTTTATCCTTCTGTCTTTCGCCTACGCCGCCGCGCCGGAAACGACTTCGATAATTTCTTTTGTAATCGCCGCTTGACGAATGCGGTTCATATTCAAAGTCAAATCATCAATCAATTCGCCCGCATTTTTTGAAGCGGAATCCATCGCCGTCATTCGTGAACCTTGTTCGGACGCGACGGATTCGAGCATTGCGCGATAGATTTGCGTTTCGACTTGCTTCGGAAGCAACTTGCCGAAAATCTCAGCCGCCGGCTGCTCATAAATATATTCGGCTTGCGCGGTATTTTCCGTTTCGGCAGGTTCGATGCGCGGAATCGGCAAAAGCTGTTCGACTTTGACCTCCTGCGACATTACGGTTTTGAATTGCGTAAAAACGATAAAAACTTTGTCGAGAGTTTCGTCTTCGGTAAAAGTTTTGATAATTCTGTCCGCAATTTCAACCGCTTCGCCGTGTTCGACGCGCCCGTTTCCGGTCAAGCCGATATATTCTTCAACAAAACTCATCTCACGGCGTTTGAAAAAATCACGCCCTTTGCGTCCGACGGGAATCATTTCCGTTCTTTTGTCGGCATTTGCTTTCAAAAAATTCTGCGTCGCCTTCATCAAATTGGAGTTGAAACCGCCGCATAAACCTTTGTCTGCGCTGACAAGAACAATCAAATATTTCTCGTCGCCGCGCGTTTCTAAAAGCGGAGAAGAAAACTCGTCGCCGACTCTCGCGCTCAGATTGCCGAGAACTTCCGACATCTTTTCGGCAAACGGACGCGCCGCCGTTACGCGGTCTGTCGCACGTTTGAGTTTAGCCGCCGCGACCATTTTCATCGCTTTGGTAATTTGCTGTGTATTTTTGACCGACTTAATTCGTCGGCGCATATCTAAAAGACTTGCCATAAATTTAGTATTTATCTGCCTTGCAAAAATTCATCAATCGTTAATCTGATGTCACCTGCAATTTTTCTCAACAAATTGGGCGAAATATCTCTGCCTTGATGAACGGGAACAGTTGTAAATCTGCCGTCGTCGTGCCGAAATTGTTTGTGTGAACCGCGCTGTCTAATCTCGACAAATCCCAATTTTTGCAAAATTGCAATAACTTCGCGCGATTTGAGAATAGGAATACGTCCCATCTTAATTTAAGTTTATCAACTGAATTCCAAAAAACTCGGTTTCAAGCGTCGGTTCGCCGTCTTCCAAAATCATCTCGATAACTTCACGCAAATTTTCGTTCAATTCTTCAAGCGTTTCGCCTTGCGAATGTGCGCCCGGAAAACCCGGCACATAACCGACAAACAAACCTGTTTCAGAACATTTTTCGATAACGGCTGTAAAATTTCGCATAACTTCTGCAAAAAGCCTTAACTAAGGCTTGATAAAATGAATAATCGGATCGCGCGGAAGTAATCCCATATCGGAATCGAGAACTTTGTAACCGACTTTCTCTAACATTTCACAGGTTCGTTCTGCTCCGGCATCAACCCAATGTCCTTGACTGTCGCCAAATTCGTCTAAATTCAAAAAATATGCAGGTCGCGTGATTTTTGAAAAGGCGTTAAAAACGTGCTTTAACGGCGCAAGTTTTTTTCTTTGCGGCGACAATCCTTTCCAAATATCATATTTTTCCGTGTTTCTTATAAAGTCCGCATATTTATTTTTGTCCGCCACCATCCAAAAACAATGCGAATTCGGCTGTAATTTGTCAAAAATATTTTCCGCGTATTCCGTCATTCCTTCAAATGAAACGTGGCACAAACAACCGAATGAAAACATATAATTGAAATAATTTTTCGGCAGTTGAGTGCATTTGAAATCTTCAACCTGAAAATACTTGACGTTTTTCGGATTATTCAGATATTCAAAGAACCGATTATATTCCGCCGAAAGCGCGTCCAACACCCAAACTTCTTTTGCGTCCAGCATCGTTTTCGTCCACGCGCCGCGTCCGGGTCCGATTTCCAGTGCAACCGTTTCCGCGTTAATAAACGGTTTTATACAACTCAAATAAGTCGCGTGCAGAATCGAAATATATCCGTAAACGCCGTAAGTTGATTTAGACAAAGTGGATAAAGGATCGCCCTCGTAATATCCGCCTTCCCAAAGACCTTCAAACGTCGCTAATTCTTCGGATACTTTATCTTGAGGCATAAAATTACTTCACTCAACTCTGAAATCAAATTATTAAACCGCCGCCGAAACCGCTTTGTTTTCAGCAACATCTTTATTCCAGCGCGTCGCTTTGAAATCTTCAACCGCTTCTTTCATAGACGCTTTCAAATCGTCGTCAATTGATTTCTTATCTCGAAGCGTTGAAAAAATCGCCGGATTTGAATCTGCGACGAATTTGGAAAGTTCTTCCTCGAAGCGTTTTAAATCTTCAACTGCAATGTCGCCCGCATAGCCGTTTGAAACAGTCCAGATAATCAAAACCTGTTTTTCAACCGGCATCGGCTGATATTGACCTTGTTTCAAAATTTCGGTCAGGCGTTTTCCTTTTTCAAGCTGATCTTGCGTCGTTTTGTCCAAATCCGAACCGAATTGAGCAAAGGCGGCGAGTTCGCGGTATTGCGCCAAATCAATTCGCAATGTTCCGGCAACTTGTTTCATCGCTTTGATTTGCGCCGCGCCGCCGACACGCGAAACCGAGTTCCCGACGTTAATCGCCGGACGCACGCCGGAGTTGAAAAGATCGGATTCCAAAAAGATTTGTCCGTCGGTAATCGAAATTACGTTGGTCGGAATATACGCGGAAATATCGCCGGCTTGCGTTTCGATAATCGGCAAACTCGTCAAACTTCCGCCGCCGCGGGCTTCGCTCATTTTCGCCGCGCGTTCCAAAAGACGTGAGTGAAGATAAAAAACATCGCCCGGATACGCTTCGCGTCCCGGCGGTCTTCTCAAAAGCAGGGAGATTTCACGATACGCCGCCGCTTGTTTTGATAAATCGTCATAAATCGTCAATGCGTGTCTGCCGTTATCGCGGAAATATTCTCCAATGGCAACGCCCGCATACGGCGCAAGAAACTGCATTGCCGCCGGATCGCTCGCCGAAGCCGCCACAACAATCGTATAATCCATCGCGCCGAATTCACGAAGTTTTTCAACGACCTGTGCGACGGTTGACGATTTTTGACCGATGGCGACATAAACGCAGATTACGTCTTTGCCTTTTTGATTGATAATCGTATCAATTGCGACGGCGGTTTTTCCGGTTTGACGGTCGCCGATAATCAATTCACGTTGTCCGCGACCAATCGGCACCATCGCGTCAATCGCTTTCAAACCTGTTTGAAGCGGCTCTTTAACGGGCTGACGATCAATAATTCCGGGCGCGATACGTTCAATCGGATTAAATTCATCGGTCAAAATCTCGCCTTTGCCGTCAATCGGCTGACCGAGCGCGTCAACCACGCGACCAATCATCGCGTCGCCAACGGGAACGCTCATAATGTGTTTTGTGCGTTTAACTTCGTCGCCTTCTTTAATTTTTTGAAAATCTCCGAAAAGCACCGCACCGACTTTATCTTCTTCAAGGTTGAGTGCCAGACCGCGAACGCCGTGCGGAAATTCGATCAGTTCGCCTGCCATCACCTTTTCGAGTCCGTGAATTTCAGCGATTCCGTCGCCGACTTTGATAACCGTTCCGACTTCATCAACCGTCATACTGGTATCAAAATTTTCAATCTGTGAACGAATAATTTCGTTTATTTCGTTGGCTTTTATTTGTTCCATATACTTATGATCCAATCAATTCTTGTTTAAGTTCTTCTAATTTCGTTTTAATCGAACCGTCGTAAACTGTCGAGCCGATTCTGGTAATAATTCCGCCGATAATGCTTTCGTCAACAATGTAATTCGGGCTGACTTTTTTGCCCGTTACTTTATTTAAGTTTGTTTCCAATTCCTTCTTTTCACTGTCGGACAGCGGATTTGCCGACGTGATTTGTGCGGAAACGATGCCGCTTCTTTCGTCTAAAATACTGTCGAATCGTTCGTTGATTTCACTGATCTCGGTCAAACGGCTGTTTCTCAGAAGAATCCGCAAAAAGTTGGCGGTTGTTTTTGTCGGTACGGTTTTTGCAAGCAAACTTTCCAAAACCTTTTCTTTATTTTCCTGCGCGATTGACGGATTGCTGAACGCTTCAAGCAGTTGGCTGTTTGAAGAAATCATTTGTTCCCACGTTTTTAATTCGGTTTTTACCGAATTCGTTTCGCCTGTTTTGATGACGACATCAGCCAGTGCAGCGGCGTAACGGCGGGCGACGGTTTCAGCACTCATTTAATTTAAACCTCCGATTGACTCGATTCCGGCTTTAATCAGCCGAGCGTCTTTGTTTGCGTTAATTTGTTTTTTGATTTTTTCTTCGGCGAGGCGAATGCTTTCTTCGGCGGAAAATCGGCGGAGTTTTAAGTTTGCCAACTTACTTTCGCGCTCGACTTCGCTTCCGGCTTGTTCGCGCAACTTGCCGATTTCAAATTCCATTTGATTTGCAATTCTCGCTTTCTCGGCGGCAGATTCCTGACGGGCGTATTCGAGAACTTGGGCGGATTCGGCATCGAGATGACTGAGTTTTGCTTCGGTTGCAGTCAATTGCGCTAATGCCGCCTGACGTTCTTTTTCGGCTTTGATAAGTTCAGCGCGAATCGTTTCGCGTTTCGCTTTAAAAGCGTTGGTCAACGGTTTTTTTAGCAAATAAACCATTATAGCGACGAAAATTGCGAGATTTATAAATCGCCACAATTCAAAACCCGGATAATTAAAATAGGTGTTCCAAAAATGAACAAAATTATTATTGCCGGATTCACCTGATGCTGTTGTTTCAGCGGCAAAAATTAAAATAAAAGCTAACATATTAAGAGATTTCAAATTCCAGATTCCAGATTCCAGATTTCAAATTTTATTTCAGATTCCAAATTTTATTTCAGATTTTCGATTGCGAATCTGGAATCTGGAATCTGGAATTACTAAGCTGTTTTCAAAAGATTCGCGCTGATTTTTTCAGCAATCTGTTCAGCATCCGCAGCAATTGCGGCTCTGGCGGCAATTGTCTGTTTTTCCAGTTCTTGTTTTTCGCGTTCGATTTTCAGGGCAACTTCTTCCTTAACGGCGGCGACTGTTTCCTGTCTTTGAGCAACAGCCGAACTGCGTTCCTGTTCAATCAGTTCATAACCTTCGGAACGCGCTTTGAGCATTACTTCGTTATAACGCTGCTGCTTTTCACCGACTTGTTTTAATATTTCCTGTGCTTCAACGGAACGTCCGCCTTTGTTGCGGTCACGCGCTTCGAGAATGCGGTTTATCGGGCGGAAAAACGTGCGGTTCAAAATCCAAATCATCAATAAAATGAGCGCGATGTGGATAAACATCGTGCCGTCCGGCACAAGCTGAACTTCTTGAAACATTAGCAAAAACATAATTTTAAGTATTTGATTCGTTTAGCAGCTACAAGTAAAGAATCATTTGCTTTCATCTTAGTCGCAAGTGAAAAAAATCACTTACTTACAAAAGAGATAAGAATATCACGCCTGTTTTTAACGGTCAAGCAAGGTTTTAAAGCAAAACTTATTGAAAATTAACTTGACAGATTTCCGCCCGAACACTTAATTTTATAAAACCCTTTGCGGAGGCGAATCTGTTCTGGTGAACGGCGCGGTCTTCAAAACCGTCTGTGAGATTGTGAGAGCCGTCTTAGGTGGGTTCGATTCCCACACGCCTCCGCCATTTTAAAGGATAAAGGCGAAAGGATAAGGGATAAAGTAAGAGAGAAATTATGCGTGATTGGATTTCTTTGAATATGACTCCGCAAGTTGGACCTCGTGCGGCGACTAAATTGCTTGAGCGGTTTGGTTCGGCGGAAAGTGTTTTTCACGCAACAAGGAGCGAACTTGCTCCTTTGCGGCTTCGTCCTGAATCGGTTGAAAGTATTTTGAAAAGGGAATTTCACGACAAAGCTCAGGAAGAATTTGAAAAAGTTAAGGAAATCGGCGGCGATGTTTTGGTTTTGGATGACGGAAGTTATCCTGAATTATTGCGCGAAATTGACGATCCGCCGATAACTTTGTATGTCAAAGGCGATTGGCAGGCGTGTTTTGACGCGCCGTGTATTGCGATTGTCGGTTCGCGCCGGTGTTCGACGTACGGCGCGAATGCTTCGGAAATGCTTTCGCGTGATTTGGCGGCGAACGGTATTTGTATTGTTTCCGGGCTTGCACGCGGAATTGATACGGCGGCGCATCGCGGCGCGATTGCCGGGAATGGCAGAACGATTGCTGTTTTGGGAACTGGAATCGGACAAGTTTATCCAAAAGAAAATGCAAAGTTGGTAGATGAAATTTTAGCAAACGGCGGCGCGGTTGTTTCGCAATTTCCGCTGGAAACTCCACCTTTGTCGTTAAATTTCCCGTATCGAAACCGCATTATCAGCGGTTTGAGTCTGGGAGTTTTAATCATCGAAGCGTCCGAAAGAAGCGGTTCACTAATAACGGCGCGGCTGGCGATGGAGCAAAACCGCGAAGTTTTAGCCGTGCCGGGAAATATTACGTCGAAAAATTCTTTTGGCACAAACTATTTGATCAAGTCGGGCGCGGCACTCGTTCAGCAATGGCAAGACGTAGTTTCAGCGTTACCGTCGGAGATTTCCGCCGCGATTTTGCCGCCGAAAATTGATGGAAAAGAGCCAAAAAGTGAGTCGAAAAAAACGGATTTGATGCCCGCGAATTTATCGGAAAATGAAAGCGTGATTTACAAAATCCTTTCGCCCGACGAACCGCTTCATATTGATTTTCTTTTGGAGAAAAGCCAACTTTCCGTCGGCGATTTGGCATCTGCTATACTTGAACTTGAAATGCGCGATCTAATTAAAGAGTTGGCGGGAAAGCGTTATGCGAGAAAGATTTGAGGTGAAAAATTTATGTCAACGGCAGTTTTAGAAGATGTTTTGGCGAGAGTGAAGCAGCTTTCAGCCGAAGAAAAAGCAAAAGTCAGGGAAGTTTTGGACAAAACCGCTACTGAAATTGAAAAAGCGCGAAACGGTGATTTTCAAACGGACGAAGCCGCACTCGAGAAAGAACGACATAGACGCATTGAATTGTCCGAGAAAATTATGGGCAAATACGCGCATTTATCAACGAGCAGCGAAGCGTTTGCGCGGCGAAAGCAGGAAGAAATCGAACTCGAAGATAGAAGAAGTCGGAGCAATGAAAAATGATTTATATTCTTGATGCGTGTGCGATGATTGCCTTTTTACGAAAAGAATTAGGCTCGATTGTAGTTGAGGAAATTTTGCTTGATAAAAATAACAAGTGTTTTGCTCACGCGATAAATTTGTGCGAAGTTTTTTATGACTTTCACCGTTTATCAGGCGAACAAGCCGCCGAAAAAGCAATCGGCGATTTGAAAGCGGCGGGAATTATCGAGCGTAATGATCCAAATTTTTTGGAAAGAAGTCGGGCGCACAAAATCTCAAAACAGAGCATCTTTAGCTGACTGTATGGCAATCGTTTTAGCCAACCGACTCGGCGGGACGGTTTTGACTTCCGACCATCACGAATTTGACAAAATAGCGCAGGATAAGGTTTGCTCGATACAGTTTATCAGATAAGTTTTATAAAAAAATGGCAAAAAATTTAGTAATCGTAGAATCGCCGGCGAAGGCGAAAACAATCAACAAATATCTCGGAAGCGATTATATCGTTCTCGCCTCAATCGGACATATCAAAGATTTGCCGTCAAAGGAGTTGGGTGTTGACATCGAAAATAATTTCGAGCCGACGTATGAAGTGATTCCCGATAAGAAGAAGCGCAATAATAAAAAGGTCGTGTCCGATCTGAAAAAAGCGGCGAAGGCAGCCGACGCGATTTATCTGGCGGCTGATCCTGACCGAGAAGGCGAAGCGATTTGCCAGCATCTTGCCGAAGAACTCGTTCCGAAACGTTCGACAAAGCCCATGTTTCGCGTGATGTTCAACGAAATCACCAAAAACGCGATCAAGGATGCTTTTAAAGAACCGAAGGAAATTAACAAAGATTTGGTTGACGCACAGCAGGCGCGGCGTGTTTTGGATAGATTGGTCGGTTATAAAGTTTCGCCGATTTTGTGGAAAACAATCGGCGGGCGTTTGAGCGCGGGGCGCGTTCAAACGCCCGCTGTGCGGATGGTTGTTGAGCGCGAACGCGAAATCGAAGCGTTTGTGCAGACCGAATATTGGACGATTTCGGCGAATTTAACGGCGAAACTGCCGCCGAATTTTGATGCGCGGCTTTACAAAGTCGAAGATTTGACGGTTAAAACAAGCGGTTTTGACCAAGATGCAAAAAAGAACGAAACGCACATCAAAGACGAAAAAACGGCGAACGAAATTGTCAAAGAAGCCGAAAAAGAGCAGTTTGTCGTTGATTCGGTGGCGACGAAAGAGCGCAAACGCAATCCGACTCCGCCGTTTATCACTTCAAAACTTCAGCAGGAAGCGGCGCGGAAATTCGGATTTTCCGTCAAAAAGACGATGATGGTCGCGCAGAAACTTTACGAAGGCATAGACATCGGCAAAGAAGGTTCGGTCGGTTTGATAACTTATATGCGCTCGGATTCGACGCGCATTTCGGACACGGCTGTTCACGAAACGCGCGATTTTGTCGGCGGCGAATACGGCAAAGAATATTTGCCCGAAAAACCGATTTTTTACAAATCGAAAAAAGGCGCGCAGGACGCGCACGAAGCGATTCGCCCGACGGACGTGAGCCGCACGCCGGAAAGTTTGAAATCGTATCTAAACGCCGACGAATACAAACTTTATCGCTTGATCTGGCAGCGCACGGTTGCGTCGCAAATGTCGCCCGCCGTTTTTGATCAGACGACGATTGATATAAAAGCCGGACGTTTTATGTTTCGCGCGACGGGTTCGGTTTTGAAGTTTGACGGATTTTTGAAGGTTTATCAGGAAGGACGCGACGAAAAAACCGAAGAAGATGACGACGAAGCCGAAAGAACACTGCCGTTGGTTGAAAAAGGCGAGAATTTGAAACTCAATACAATCACGCCCGAACAGCATTTCACCGAACCACCGCCGCGTTATTCGGAAGCGACGCTGGTGAAGGCTCTCGAAGAAAAAGGTGTGGGCAGACCTTCGACTTACGCCGCGATTATGACGACGATTCAAGACCGTGAATACGTTGAAAAACTCGACGGGCGTTTTCATCCGACGGGTTTGGGAACAACCGTCAACGATTTGCTGGTGGCGGGTTTTAACGAACTTTTTGACACGGCTTACACGGCGAAAATGGAAGAAGATTTGGACAAAATCGAAGACGGCAAACTTAATTGGCGCGATGCAATGCGCGATTTTTACGACCGTTTTTCGGTCAATTTAAAGAACGCCGAAGAATCAATTAAAGACAAAAAGAAAATGTCTATTCCGACCGACGAGGTTTGTGAAACTTGCGGCACGGGAATGGTCATCAAATTCGGACGTTTCGGACAATTTCTGGCGTGCGGAAATTACCCGGAATGCAAAACCACGCGGGAAATTGTTAAGAAAACCGACAGTCAAAACGGTGAAAATGCCGACGGCGAACAAGCCGAAGTGGTTGAGCCGTGTGAATTGTGCGGCAAAGATATGGCTCTGAAACGCGGACGATTCGGCACGTTTTACGGCTGCACGGGTTATCCCGAATGTAAAAACATCCGCAAAATTGACAAGAAAAGCGGTGAAACGATCAAAGCTCCGCCGCCGGTTGAACTTGATGAAGAATGTCCGAAAGACGGCGCGAAACTCGTTAAAAGAACAGGTCGTTACGGCGAGTTTGTTTCTTGTTCAAATTATCCGAAATGCGATTACGTCAAACGCGAAACAACCGGAATTGCTTGTCCGAAACCCGGCTGCAAAGGCGAAATTGTCGTCAAAAAATCAAGGCGCGGCAAAGTCTTTTACGGCTGTGCGAATTATCCGAAATGCGACGCAGTTTATTGGGACAAACCGATTGATGAAGCGTGTCCGAAATGCAGTGCGCCGTTTGTTCTGGAAAAGACGACGAAGAAAGAAGGCACGTTCCGCTATTGCCAAAATGAGGATTGTGATTATAAACTTAGCGTCAACGATTCAACACAAAATTCAGATGCAGATGTAAAAACTTCGGCGACGGTTAAATAACTTCGGATGAACGAAAACTTCCAATTTCTTCAAGCATTTCTAAAAAACCCGCTTAAAGTTGGTGCAATTGCGCCTTCTTCGCCCGAACTTGCTCAAAAAATGACGAAAGATATTTTGCCGGATGAAAATAATATCATTCTGGAATTGGGAGTTGGAACGGGCGCGATTACCAAAGTTTTACAGGAAGTTGTTCCCGATGAAAAATCTTATCTCGGCATCGAACTCGACAAAGGTTTGGTTAAATCTCTCAACAGAAATTTCCCGAAACTAGAAATTATTCGCGGCAATGCCTGTGAAGTTTTTTCGCTTCATCAAAAAACTCAACTCGGCAAAGTCGGCTACATAATTTCGTGTCTGCCTTTTGTTTCGATACCGAACGAAATCGGCGAAATAATTTTAACCGAAATAGATAAATTTATGGAGCAAGGCTGTGTGTTCCGCACGTTTCAATACGCACACGGCTATTATTTTCCGTCGGCGATAAAACTCCGCGAATATATGGACGGAAACTACGGCAAAGCGAAAAAAAGCCAAATTATTATGAAAAACGTCCCGCCCGCCTATACGCTGACTTGGAAAACATCAGTAACGTAAAAAAATAATTTACATAAATAATGTTTAACAAAGCGATTCTTTGATAGACACAGCAATTTGTTTGTGCTAAATTACAAAGAATCTTTTACTACTTGGTTAATAGTAAAAGCGATTTAAAATGTGTGTTGTTCAACTACGGCAAAATGAATTTTATTTACCGTTTGAAAAAGTAAAAAAACTCCCTTTGGCGGCTAATTGAACCAAAAACACTACTTAAAGTTTTAAACCCCTAAAAAATCGTCTGCTGAAAGACTTTTTTCTTTTGTTAAATTTTTGTAAGCAACTGAAGAATAAGTCGAATTATCAGAAACGGTTTTATTTCCCAAAAACAAATTACAAATTAACTTTTGACGGACATCTATGTCTAAGGTCTACAGGAATTATTTATGAAAAAATTGTCATTTTCGGTTTTTGCGTTATTGCTTTGTTTATTATTTGCTGCGAGCCAATTAAAACTTAATGAGGCTTCCGCTCAAGATAAATCCGATATTATTTCGATCCAAGGAAAAATTGATAAAGATCGGGATTTGGCAGCGACTATCAAGCGGCTGACCAACAGAACGTCCGATGGTTTGGTGATGGATAAAAGTCCGAAGGGCGGATTGATGATTGATTTGCAAGATCGTTTTCAAAACGTGATGCTGTCAAAAATAGATGCGGACGGCGAACCCGTCGCGGCTTGTGTAACGAGTTTGGACGAAGCAAATTCCTTTTTCGGCAGAGACCTTGAAACCGGACAAAGCGTTCCGTCTTATCAATATGACAGAGATGTTACGGCAACGCTGGCGGCTAAACACGGAATGTCGAAGGGAGAATTTGAATTTTATAAAAATTTAATCGAAGAAGCCGAGCAGCGTCGGACGGAAAATCCGAATTCTGCGACTCTGACAATCGTCAACAATGACGGAGCAGGCGAAGGATTTAACGATGTGTCGGCAAAATCCCCGGAAGGCAACAACAATGGTGCGACGCTCGGACAGCAACGCTTAAATTTGTTCAACTTTGCGGCGGACATTTGGGGCGCGTATCTGGACAGCAGTGTTCCTATTGCCGTCGGTTCAAATTTTGATCCTTTGTCGCCGTGTTCTAACGGCGGCGGCGTTCTCGGTTATGCGGGAACAACCAACGGCTATGTAAATTTTACCAATGCTCCGGTTTCAAATACTATTTATCACACTGCGCTTGCCAATAAATTAAGCGGAATTGACCGCAACGGAGCAACGGCTGAAATCGACGCTACTTTCAATAGCAACGTGGATAGCGGCTGTCTCGGCGCGGGGACTCGATTTTATTACGGGTTGGATAATTCTACACCGTCGGGAAGAATCAATTTGTTAATCGTTCTGCTTCACGAAATGGGACATGGTTTAGGATTCGCCAGTTTCGGCGCAGATCCTAACACCGGAGCTTTTTCCAATGTATATTCAGATATTTACGCGCATTTTATATTTGACCGGACAAGCAACAAACACTGGGATGAAATGACCGACTCCGAGCGGCTTGCATCAATTAGAAATCAGGGAAATGTCTTGTGGGACGGACCAAACGTAAAAATCGCATCAAATTATTTAACAAATGGGCGCGACGGCTCCGGTCGTGTGCAGTTATTTACGCCGGTTACATATCAAGACGGTTCGTCGGTTTCTCATTTTGACACCGCCAACTCTCCTAATCTGTTGATGGAGCCTTCTATTAATGTCGGCTTATCATCCGACTTGGACTTGACGCGCCAGCAAATGCGCGACATCGGCTGGTATCGTGATACAAACGCCGATTTAGTTCCCGATACGATTACGAATGTAACGCCCGGCGGCAATACGGTTAATATCGGAAATACCGTCAATATCACATGGACGAACACCGGCGGATTTAACCGCAACGTAACAATCGAATTATCAACCGACGGCGGCGCGACTTATCCGACAATTGTTGCCTCGAATGTTGCCAACACCGGCTCATATTCGTGGACTGTTCCAAATAATCCGACATCGCAAGCACGGATTCGCGTCAGGGAATATGATTTTGTCGCTCCGAGCGGTTTTTCAACGTCGAACTTTTCAATAACAACCGGAACGGGCGGCGTAGCGCAAGGCTTAGAAGGCGATGTATCAACCAGATTTACCGGAGATGGCAACCTGAATTCCAATGATTTGATAATTTTGCGGCAGCTTGTCGCCAGAATTGCCACGCCGAATAACCAATATAATGAATTTCAGCGGGCTGATACAGCTCCTTTTGAAAGTTCGGGAGACGGGTTATTAAATTCGGCGGATATTATTCAACTTCGGCGATATGCGGCGTTTCTTGACCAGTCAAAACTTGCGGGCGGTCCGACGCAGCTTTCATCAAGTCCGGCTCTTAATCGAGTTAATCTATTTGAAAGCAGTTTTGAAAAGGTGGCAGTTAATACCGTTATTCGTGTTAATTCACAACAGACTTCTACAGCAACCGTAACTGTGCCGATTTTTGTTGATGCTTCCAATAATGAAGCGGGTTTTGACTTCAGTATAGATTTTGGTTCAACTCTGTTGAGTAATCCGCGAGTCGTACTTGGTAATAATGTTCCGTTAAATACGAATTTGACAATAAACTCAAGTGAAGTTGCACAAGGCAGAATAGGCATTTTAATTGATTCGGGCAATGTGTTTTCAGGAACAATACAATTAGTCAATATTACCTTTGATGTAGCTTACACTCCACAAACAGCAACAGTGCCGATAAGTTTTGTCGGAACACCGATTCCGCTTAATACGTCTAATAATGCGGGTCTAACGGTGCCGACAACTTATAACGGCGGATCAGTAACTGTACTGGGACCGACAGCGGCAAATGTGTCGGTTAGCGGAAGATTGGATAACGGCACGGGCAGAGGCGTGGCGAATGCACAAGTCAAAATGACAAACAGTCAAGGTGAACCGCGTATTGCGCGTTCAAATGCTTTCGGTTATTTCAGATTTGCTGATGTTCCGTCGGGTGAAACATATATTGTTACGGTTAAATCGAAACAATATAGATTTTCCGCGCAGGTGGTAAATGTTACGGAAGACTTGACTGATTTGATTTTAACGGCGCAGCCCGGACAATAAAATCGGGAGTCATTTAATAAAATCAGCCTGCTGTTCACACCGCAGGCTGATTTTTATTTACAGATTCGATTTCAGTTAAAAACCCGTGAAAATCTATTCTTCCCAATCGCCAACGCCTTCGCGTTCGACGTGATAGCCGGAATCTTCGAGGTGGCGGACGATTTCGCGTCCGTGCTGTTCGTCGCGCACTTCCAGAAGCATTTCGATGCCGGTTTTGCCCAAAGGCGCGAGCCACATTGCGCGTTTATGGAAAATTTCAATGACATTTGCGCCGGATTCGGCAACGTGGTCGAGCAGCCGCGACAACCTTCCCGGACGATCAACGACAAGCAGTTTGAGCATCAGATAACGACCTTCGCGGACGAGAACTTGTTCGAGAACGCGAGTCAATAAATTCGGGTCAATATTGCCGCCGCATAAAACGGCACAAACCGTGTCTTCGGAATCTAATTTGATTTTTCCGGCAAGCAGAGCCGCGAGTCCGGCTGCGCCTGCGCCTTCGACGACCAGACGATTATTCTGCACGCAAGAGAAAATCGCGCGGGCGATTTCTTCTTCGGTTACTTCGACGATTTCATCAACCAGTTCGCTGATAATCGGCAAAGTAATCTCGCCCGGATGTTTAATAGCGATGCCGTCGGCAATTGTTTCTAATGCTTTGACTTCAACTTGTTTGCCGGCTTCAACGCTTCTTTTCATCGGAGCGCAGTTCGCCGCCTGAACGCCGACGATTCGCACATTCGGCAGCAGATTTTTCGCCGCAATCGAAATTCCCGAAATCAAGCCGCCGCCGCCGATTGGCACGACGATAACGGAAACTTGCGGCAAATCCTGTGCGATTTCCAGTCCGATTGTGCCTTGTCCGGCAATAATTTTTTCATCGTCGAAAGCGTGAACATAGATAAAACCGTGTTCCGCCTGTAATTTTTTTGAATAATTGAACGCTTCGTCAAAAGTTTTGCCGTGCATCACGACTTCCGCGCCGTAATTTTTGGTGGCGGCAATTTTGGTCAAAGGCGCGAATTCCGGCAGAACAATTGTCGCTTTGACATCGTGAAATCTCGCGGCGAGAGCCACGCCCTGCGCGTGATTTCCGGCGGATGCGGCAATTACGCCGCGCCGTTTTTCTTCATCCGTAAGGCGATGAATTTTGTTATACGCACCGCGAATTTTAAACGAACCGCCGATTTGCAGACTCTCAGCTTTTAAGTGTGTTTCCGCACCGAGTTCGCGCGAAAGTTTCCCGTCGGCGAGAATCGGTGTCGGAATTATGATGTTTTGCAGAATTTGCTGCGCTTCTTGAATGTCGGAAAGTTTTACGGTCATAATTTTTGGAATTATACGCTGAAAAAGTCGAAATGATAAAATCAATAAACAATCAGCCGAAAAGTCTGGGCAGACGTTTGTTTAAATTTTTTGGAAGCAGAATTTCCATCGCGTCGTCAACCGTTACAATGCCCGCAATCTCGCCCAAATCGTCAATCACGGGCAATGCTAACAAGTTATATTCGGCAATAGTTTGAGCGACTTCTTCCGCGTCGTCGTTCGGGTGTGCGAACTGAAATTTGTCGCGCATCACTTGTGAAAGCTGATAAGTCGGTTCGGACAAAATCAAACTTCGCAGAGAAATCAATCCGGCGAGCTTCCACGAATTTTCTTCTTCGACGATATAAAGATAATAAATCATATTCGGCGTTTCCGCCGTTTCGCGTAGCCGCGCAATCGCCTGTGCGACGGTCAAATCCTTCGGAAATGTAACAAACTCCGTCGTCATCAAACCGCCCGCCGTGTGATGCTCATACGACATTAGCTCCGCGACATCGGCTTTTTCGTCGTCTTCCATCAAATCGAAAAGTTCCTGCGCCCGGTCTTCGTCCATTTCGCCGAGAACGTCAACCGCGTCGTCCGGCGACATCTCTTCCAAAAGATCGGCGGCGCGTTCGCGTTCCATTTCTTCCAAAATACGCGCCTGATTTCCGGTGGACATTTCTTCCAAAGTATCGGCGGCGATTTCGTCGTCTAAAGATTCGACGATTTCCGTGCGGTGAACCGGCGACAATCTTTCGGCAAGCTGCGCGATTTCAACCGGATGAAGCCGCGAAAGTTTGTCTTTTGAAGATTTTAACTTAACGGCGACGCTTGATTTATCGGTTGCCAAATAACCGACATCCGCCCAATCGAGAACCTCGACGATGCGGTTGCTGCCGTAAAAACCGGCTGGCATCAGACGGCGCAAAAAACCCTGCAAACTAACATCCGCGCCCGTTACCCGCCAGCGCGTTCCGACGGTGATAATCTGCACATCGTTGACGCGCACGACACGCTTGCCGTCAACGTCAATCAACTGATTGTCCAAAACGTCTTTTGCCAGCAAAACTTCGCCTTCGCGCCGCGTAAAAGGCTGTAAATTCAAAACCACCGAATTCATTTTTGCGCCGTTTTTGTCGAGTGCGGTTATTTTCGACTGCGGCATAAAAAAATTCCGGCGGCGATACCGCGCCACAATCCCGACGAGCGGCGGATAATCTTCCTCGCCGTAACGCACGATGACATCTTTTATAAAAGCGATTTTTTCGCCTTCGGCATCGAAAATCGGAGAGCCGAGAATTTGCGACAGATACAACATACTCTAAGAATAAACGATGTTTGCTGAAGGTTAAAATTCAAAATAGGTTTTAGAAAAAGTATGGGAAAAATCTCAATCAAAAAACTCAATTTTAACAAAATGCAAAAAAATGTTTAAAATTGTTCAAAAAACTGGAATATGTATTTCTTTACGTCTTTTCTTTAATAGGACGCTCAAAAAGTTCGGGCGTTATAAAAAATCAATTATAAAAAAACGAGTTTAGTTGTCGTCGCAGAGGTCTGACTATTACTCAAAAAAGTTCAAGATATGAATAACATTTCACTATCTATTGTTGTCCTGTGTCTGCTGACAATTACAACCGCCGCGCAAAATCGTCCGAAAGTTTTCGATAACTTCGATACGGCGAAAGGTGTGCAGATCGTTACGCCGACGGTTCAGCCGATTGTCGAATCCAACAATAAAAAGTTGGTGAAAAAGACCGGACAAAGTATGCCTGTTAATGAAGGATTGAGCTTGAGAAATACGAAAACAGGAAGTTCGGCGAGAATCAGAATGGCGATGGAGAGAAGTTTGGGAAACTTTACGACCGGCGACGGCAAAATTGATTCTTACATTCTCGATTCGAGCAAACGCTACGACATTGATCCGCTCCTGATTTACGCGCAAATGCACCAAGAATCTTCATTCAAATTGAAAGCGACATCATATAAAGGTGCAAGCGGACTGATGCAGTTGATGCCGGCGACGGCGCGAAGATTCGGCGTTACGAAAATTTACGATCCGCAGCAAAACATTGAAGCCGGCGTAAAATATATGCGTTGGCTGCTTAATACATTCGGCGGCGATGTCGCGCTCGCACTCGCCGGTTACAATGCGGGCGAAGGCGCGGTGATGAAATATCGCAATCAAATTCCGCCATATCGTGAAACACAGGAATATGTGCGCCGGATTTCCGAAAGATACAATACCATTATCAATCCGAATTCACCGAATTTAGCGGTCAGAGTTACCAAAAAAGAAGCTAAAGAATTGGAAAAAATAGAAACTGCCGCGCTAACCGTCTATGAACCCAATTCGTTGACGATCCGCACTTCCGACGGCAAACTGCGATTGGTTAATCAATAAATTTCAAAAGTTTTCTCGTGTAGTCCTTCTTCTCCTCTGGTCTGAAAATGACTTGCGGCTGGAAATTTCCAGCCGCGTTTTTTTGTGCAAAATCCCCGATTACGATATGATTATTCAGATTCTTAATTTGGAATCTGGAATTTGGAATTTAAAATTTGTATGTTTTGCACAAAATGCGGCTCGAACAATTCGGACACGGCGGTTTATTGCCAAAAATGTGGCACACTGCTCGAAGCGGAAGAAGAAACGAGATTAGCGCGTCCGACTATAAATAAATCAACAAACGATGACGACGACGAAATGCAGATTTTTTCGATTCGCCCGACGCTGATGTTTGTCAAAGCCGGTTACGGCTTGGCGGTTTTGGGTGCGTTTTTATTGGTAGCTTTTTTCGGTATATTCATCAAATCGGTAAATCCTTTGTATGCAGTTTTTGCCGGACTTTCGCTGCTTTTGATTCCGGCGTATTTTCATCTTCAACAAAAATTAGTTCGCTACACTTTGACCGACGCAAAAATTGAAATTGACGAAGGCTTAATTTCCCACACCACCAAAAATGTTCCGCTTCGCAATATTCAAGACGTAACCGTTTCAGCGACGGTTACGCAAAGGCTTTTAGGCTTCGGCAATTTGGTTATCGAAAATGCCGGTGAAAATAACAGTCAAATTGTTCTAAAAAATATCAATTCACCTAGAAAATACGCCGACGTTTTGCTCAAACAAATGCGGCGGCTTAACAAGTAAATCGTAAATCGTAAATCGTAAATCGTAAATCGTAAATCGTAAATCGTAAATCGTAAATCGTAAATCGTAAATCGTAAATCGTAAATCGTAAATCGTAAATCGTAAATCGTAAATCGTAAATCGTAAATCGTA
>JBBPXX010000164.1:0-40020 GCA_038200505.1 Pyrinomonadales bacterium
AAATAGACGCAAATTTTTTCATTGTAAATTCTCCCGAAATGTTTTGTAATTGAAATATAGCAAAGACATTAGCGCGAAACAAATATCAAATCAAAAAATAAACACTGGCAAACTTTAAGTGATAAAATGAATCTTTAATTATGAAAAACGACTCTCCCGAAATTTCATAAAAATACAAAAGGAGAATAAATGAAAAAGGGAACAAAGACGATTATTTTGAGTTTGGTTCTGTTGACCGGACTATTTTTAACGGCTTGTCCGAAACGCACGAGTATTGCCGATATTGAATCGAATCCGTCGAAATTCTACAACAAAGATGTCGCCGTCGCCGGAACGGTGCAGAACAGTTACGGGATTTCGATTCCGATTATCAGCAACGGTTCGGGCGGCATTTACAAAGTTGACGACGGAACGGGTTCGATTTGGGTGTTGACAAAAAAAAGCGTGCCTTCAAAAGGCGCACAACTCGGAGTTAAAGGCAAAATCCAGAACGGCGTAAATTACAACGGAAAAAATTACGGTTTGGTTTTAGTGGAAGACAATCGTAAATTTAAGGACGGCAGATAACTTTCCGGTCAAAAATTCTTTATTCAAACCACTAAACCCGCCGTCTGCGGCGAAAAACAATAAGGATGAGTCGAAATATCGCTCATCCTTATTTCCCCCTTGCAGATTACCGCTACGCGATATTTAATGAAAATATTTCTATGAGAAAGCCCTAGCTCTCCCTTATCATTACAGACCGCGAAGGACTCAAAAGTTTTTCCTGCGCCTGCTGCCAAACAGTTAAAATAAAGTATGATCGCAGATTAAAATAAACAGAAAAAATTTGCGGCAATCTGAAATCAAAATACTTTTCAATCGAAGAGCGATAAGTTAAAATCTTGCCGCCCTTTACTTAACCTGAGTCTTGAGTTGAAAATCAGAGTCTGATTTTCTTTTTAATTTCAACTCAAGACTCAGGTTTACTTATGAATAATTTAATCAAATCATTTGAAAGACAATTTTCAATTTTGCATTTGCGAACGATTGAATTTGTCAAAACAATTCCGAACGACAAACTTTTTTGGAAACCGCGCCGAATGAAATACGATTTCGTGCAGTTTTCGTGCGGCGAATATATTTTGCGAAGCGCGGGCGCGGTTGAACAAACTTTCGGCGGGATCACGAGCCGACTTTGGGACGATCCGTTTGAATGGACTCTGCCGGAAGAACTTTCGACAACCGAAAAAATTTTGGAATATCTCGCCGAAGTCAAAAAAACGCGGCAAAAAGGTTTTGCATTTTTCACCTCCGACGAAGATTTGAAAAGGGAAATGCCTGCGCCTGAAAAGTTAAAATCAATCGTTGAAATTCTGCTCGACACTATCGCCCGCGCCGAACATTTTCAAGGTCGCGCATTTGCCGTTTTCCAAATGTTTTCCGACGAAAACCTTCCTAAATCGTGAATCGTAAATCGTGAATCGTAAATCGTGAATCGAATTAACATTTGAGATTCCTTATGAAAAATCAAAAATCTTTATTCTTCACCATTTACGATTTACGATTTACGATTTACGAAAAAACTAATCATTTGGAATTTGAACAAATTCGTGTAAAAATGCGTTAAAGTTTGAGTCTTAAAAATGCTTTTATAATTGGAGTAAAAAATGTTCTGTCCAAATTGCGGTCAACAGCAGGTTTCTGAAGAGATAAAATTTTGTTCGCGGTGCGGTTTTCCGATGGGATTGGTTTCGGAACTTCTCGCGCACGGCGGTTTTTTGCCGCAATTAGCCGAATTGTATAAATCAAAACATTTTTTCAGCCGACGAAACGGACTGATTTTTTCGCTTTTTTGGTTTATGATTTTTGTTCTGATTCTAACTCCGTTAGCCGGTGTTTCAAACCTTGACGATTTGGCGGGAGTTTTTGCTTTAATCGGAACAATGGGCGGATTGGTTTTAATGGTCGCATCTTTTTTAACTCTAAAAAAAGAGCAGCCGAAATTTGATATTCCTCAAAACACCCTTTCGGGTTCATCTGCCAAAAATTTACACGGAACAAATCAAAATGCGCTTCCGCCGCAGCAAACACAACCTGCACAGAGCTATGCTGCGCCCGCTAATGCGTGGAAATCGGCGGACACGGGAGAACTTGTTCGTCCGAACAGCGTAACGGAAGGAACGACCAAATTACTAAAAAAAGATGAATAATTATTGCGTCGGCTGAATGTCTTTTGTTCCCGCAAAATCATAAGTTACATAAAAACTCAGCGCATTTTCCTTAACGTCGGCTCGAATGTCTTTGACTTTTGCGTTAAGCGTTCCGTCGGTGGCAGAAATTGGTAAATTCAGCGCGAGTTGCTGACCGCGCAGAATCGTTACCGGATTGACGCGATTGTTGAGCGTCGTCTGCACAATCGGCGTTACAACTCCGCTGAGAAGCGGAGTAATGCCGTCGAGATTAATGGTTTGCACGTCAATCTGTCCGAAGACGGTTTGCTGAGATTCATCGTAACGCAAATTAAAATCAGCCTGCGCCCAACCTGTAAAGTTTACGCAATTTCCAAAAATCAAAGTGCTTCCCTGAAATGCCAGCGGCGCGGTAATTTTGCCGTTTTCCAATCGAACACCCGTTTTAACATCGCTGCCTTCAGGCAAAAGTGTGATTTTTCCATCGCAGCCGCCGTTTTGCTGAAACGCGATTTCTTCAGCTTTGAAGCCGGATTGATAACTATTTTGTCCCGTCAAATTCAACGGAAAAGCGGGCGCGTTCATATCGTGGAAAATCGTCTCCAAAATAGTATCGAAAAATTGTTGATTTAAAACGACTGTCGCCGTTCCCGAAGGTGAACCCGCAGCATCGGGCGGCTGAATCGGGTTTCCCGGAACTGCGGCGGCTCGCGGTGCACCGCCGAAAAAATATAAAACCAACACGCCGCCGATGACTAAACCTAAAACCGCGCCAAGTACAAATAATAATATTTTGCTCATCTTTTTTTGGCGCGATTTGTTTTAAATACTACTTCGCGCGGAGTTTTCTAAAAAAATAAATTAGTTTATTAAGGTTAGATTAAATAATTTTTTTTAGTCAAGCCGCAAAAAGGAAAAAGCCGACAGATATATGATTCGATGTGAAAAATATTTATCTATCGGCACGAGTTTTCAGCGGAATTTTCAGCTGAAATTTGTCTATTATCGAACAAAAGCGTTGGGAGTAGGAATGTCTGTCGGTGCGCCGAACTGAATGCCCGTGAATCCTGCCGTCGAACGGTTCAGATACCACACGCCCGCACGAAATACCGCCACGTCCGCTTTTCCGTCGCCGTCGTAATCCGCCGCTACCGGCAAATCCGTCGGTGCGCCGAACTGGATTCCGAAAAGTCCGAGTTGACTTCTCTGCACATACCACACGCCGTTCGACGGTCGCCAGACTGCTACATCCGTTTTGCCGTCGCCGTCATAATCCGCCGGAACGGGTTTGTCGCCCGCCTGTCCCAACTGCACCGAATCAAAGTTTTGCGCCGGTGTGCCGGTTGGTTTGGCGATATACCAGAAGCCGTTTGACGGGCGGAATACCGCAAAATCTGCTTTGCCGTCCCCGTTGTAATCACCGACCACCGGTAAATCAGTCGAAGCACCGAACTGGGCGAAGGTGAATTGATTATTGACGAGATTAAAGACATACCAAGTGCCGTTCGACGGACGATAAACCGCCAGATCAGCCTTGCCGTCGCCGTCAAAATCAGCGGGTTGCGGAATATCATCCGGCGCACCGAAGGCGAATCCGGTGAATCCGGCAGTCGAGCGATTCAGATACCAGATGCCGTTGCGATAAACGGCGAGATCGGTTTTGCCGTCGCCGTCGTAATCGGCGGGAACTATTTTGTCGGTAGAGATACCGAACTGCGCTCCCGTAAAACCGCTGGCTGATTGGAGAATATACCAATTTCCGCCATCGGGACGATAGACGGAAATATCGGCTTTGCCGTCGCCGTCATAATCGAATTTTGTTTTTTGAGCGACAATCGTTGTCGCCGCTTGAGTGATGGTAACGACTTGTCCGGCGATAAAGATTCTGCCTGTTCTCAACGCGCCTGAATTAGCGGCGACGGTAAAACTGACCGTGCTATTTCCGTTTCCGTTCGCTCCGGTGGTGATCGAGATAAACGAATCGGCGGTTTCGGCAGTGTAAGCGCATCCCGCTTGTGTCGTTACGGTTATTGAATTGTTTGCTCCGGCGGCATCCACACTCAGATTCGCGGGTGTAATGAAATACGAACAAAAATCATCATTTAGAATCGTTCCCGTGCCGATTCCGTTGGCGATTGTCGCATTTATCTCATTTGTCAGATTGACCGTAAAGGTTTCATCCGGCTCAATATCCAAATCGCCGTTGACCAATATCGTAATAGTTTTACTCGTTTCGCCCGGAGCAAATGATGCAGAACCGTTCTTTGCCTGATAATCGAGCGGCGCAGTTGCCGTGCCGTCGGCAGTCGCGTAATTGACTGTTACGGTTTGAACCGATGTTTCCGAAAGACTGACTGTAAAGTTGAAAGCGGTTGTTCCGCTGTCGCCTTCGTTAAGCGATACATTATTGATTGTCAAGGTTGGAATTGCAGACTGCGAGATCGTAAAAGTTTGACCGCCGACGGTAATCGTTCCCGTTCTGGCAGCACCTGAATTGGCGGCAACCGAATAAGAAACCGTGCCGTTTCCGGTTCCGCTTGCACCTGAAACGATTGTGATGAACGAATTATTACTGACGGCACTATAACTACAATCAGCACCGGAACTAATGACATTAAAACTGCCCGTTGAGGCAAAACCCGAAACGGCTGTGCTGGTTGGCGACAGCGTAAATGTGCAGCCTGACGCTTGAGTTACGGTAAAAGTTTGTCCTGCAATCGTCACCGTTCCGGTTCTGGCAGAACCTGTATTAGCTTGAACTGAAAGCGTAACTGTTCCGCTTCCACTTCCGCCGCTGCCGCTTGTAACTGTAATCCAATTAGCGTTGCTCACTGCTGTCCGACTGCAACCGTTTACGCCTGTTACATTCACGGTTACATTTCCGCCGGAACTACCAATTGCTTGATTTGTCGGATTGATCGTGAAATCACAGGTTACTGTTTGAACTTCAAAAGCACCAATATCAACAATTCCGCCGACAATCCGCGCAAAGCCGCGCTGGTCGGTTGCCTCTGTAACATTTGCGTTATTACCCGTGTTAATTGCCGGACTGCCCGCAAGTAGTTCGTGCGTTTGAGTCGCGCCGCCGTTATTGGCAAGTGCGCCGAGCTTCGGGTCAATCGGACTGGCAGGTGAGCCGACTTGATTGTTGTTTGCGTCACCATTAGAAATGCCTGTCGTGCCTTGACCATTGCCGATTAGGTTATAAGAACTTGTTGCTGCGACTGCGCCGTCGAAGTCAGGTGAAGCGGAAGCATTAGCAACAGTGTTTCCGGCGACAATCGTGTTTTTTAGATTAGCTGTACCACGAGAGTTATCGATGCCTCCGGCGCAAGTTGTGCAAGTTGCGTCGGTTGATTTGTTCTGGGTAACGGTGACGCTCGTTAGATTTAGTGTGCCGTTGCTGTAAATGCCGCCGCCGTATCGAGACGTATTGCCGCTGACAGTCGAGTTGGTCAAAGTCGTTGTGGTATAGGTGCCGCCATCGTTGAAAATGCCGCCGCCGGCGGCACTCGCCGTATTGCCGCTGACCGTCGAGTTGGTCAATGTCAATGTGCCTGCGTAGGTGTAAATGCCGCCGCCGTATTCACTCGCCGTATTGCCGCTGACCGTCGAGTTGGTCAATGTCAATGTGCCTTGGTTGTTGAAAATGCCGCCGCCTCTGCCGTCAAAGAAGCCTGGATTTGTTGTTCCCGTGCCGCTGCCTTTCGTGATTGTTATGCCGCTTATCGTCAGATTTGCGCCCGCATTTAGATAAAACACGCGGCTTGTATTGTTGCCGGAAATCAACAGATTACTCGCGCCGGTCGAATTGGTAATCGTTAATGTGCCTGCCGTTGCATCGTCATTGACGGCAAGTTCGCCGCTCGTCAACGTAATCGTGCAAACTCCTGATGTGCAGCCCGCGTCGCCCGCCGGAATCGCAAAATCAATTACGTCGTCGGCTGCCGTTGTATTTGCGTTTAAAATTGCCTGCCGCAAACTGCCTGTGCCGTTATCATTGAGATTTGTAACCGTATATGTTGCGGCTGGATTTTGTTGATTAGAATTTGAATGTGCCGAAGATTTTATTATGCCCGAAGACATTGAAACGAAGACGATCAAACCGACGGCAAGCGTTAAAAATGAAAAGTTAATCATTTTGCGGGAATTGAAGATATACATAAAGGAAAACCTTGTTCAGTTTATTTGTTGAACTGCAAAATATAAGTCGAAAATATCAATCGCTGCAAAGAGGATTAGATATTTATCTGTGAAACGACGATGACCTTATACTAACACCATTTAGAGTCTGTTTAAATTTTTCTTAAAATCGCTGAAAGCGATGATTTTGTCAGCCGCAGGTTGTTTCAACCTGCGGTATGCCCGTCAATCAAAACGCGATGCTGAAAGTATCGCATTCGGCGATTATTACTGAAAATGCAACACCTTCGGCGTTGGCTTCGGTTATTTTCCTGCACCTGTGGTTTTTCAACCACAGGCTAACGAAAACATTGCCTTCGGCAAAAAATAAGGAAACTTTCAAATCAATATTACGGCACAAAAGCATTCGGCACGGGTTTATCGGTTGCCGCACCGAACTGGATGCCGATAAAGCCTGCCGTCGTCCGGTTTAGATACCAAGTTCCATCTCTGAACACAGCAATATCGGCTTTTCCGTCGCCGTCGTAGTCCGCCGCGACAGGTAAATCCGTCTGGATGCCGAACTGCATTCCCGTAAATCCGAGTTGGCTTCTCGATAAATACCACGTGCCGTTTGACGGACGGAAAACTGCAATATCGGTTTTTCCGTCGCCGTCGTAATCCGCCGGAACAGGTTTGTCCGCTGCATCACCGAACTGCATTCCGGTAAATCCGAGTTGGCTTCTTTGCAGATACCAAGTGCCGTTTGACGGACGAAAGACAGCTAAGTCGGCTTTTCCATCGCCATCGTAATCACCGACGACCGGTTTATCGGTTGAAGCACCGAATTGCGCGGAAGTGAATTGATTATTAGCCAAGTTATAAACATACCAATTGCCGTTTGAGGGTCGCCACACGACTAAATCGGCTTTGCCGTCGCCGTCAAAGTCGGCGGGCTGCGGAATATCGTCCGGCGCACCGAAGGCGAATCCGGTAAATCCTGCAGAGCTTCGGTTGAGATACCAAACGCCCGCACGATAAACGGCGATGTCGGTTTTGCCGTCGCCGTCGTAATCGGCGGGAACGATTTTGTCGGTTGAAACGCCGAACTGAACGCCGGCAAAGCCCGCTTGCGATTGGAGCAGATACCAGTTGCCACCATTTGGACGGAAGACGGAAATATCGGATTTGCCGTCGCCGTCAAAATCGAATGCGGGACGAATAAGACCTGCTCCGGCGGCGGCTTGGTTGACGGTGAATAATTCTCCGCCGATGCTTATTGTGCCGCTTCGTGCCGCGCCCGGATTGGCTTGTGCGGAGAATGTAATTAACCCGCTCCCGTTGCCGCTCGCCGGAGATGTGATCGTTATCCACGCGGCGTTGCTGACGACGGTATATTGACATCCGCCGCCGGCATTCAGGTTGAAACTTCCCGTTGATGCAGTTCCGGGTATATTAACGCTCGCCGGGAAGATCGAATAATTACAGCCGCCGGTTTGGGTAATAGTGAAAACAACTCCGTTAACCGTGATTGTTCCGGTTCTCTGCGGTCCGACATTGGCTTCGACGGTGAAAGTAACCGTTCCGTTTCCGCTTCCCGAACCGCCTGAAACTATCGAAATCCACGACGCATTGCTAACCGCTGTGTAAGCACATCCGGCTGTTACCGTAACGGTAAAACTGCCGCTTCCGCCCGCTGCCGAAAAGGTTGTTAACGATGGAGAAAGAACGTACTCACAACCCGCTTGATTGACGGTGAAAGTTTGTCCGGCAATCGTTAAAGTTCCGGTTCGCGGTGCGCCCGAATTGGCGGCGACGGTGAAAGTAACCGTTCCGTTACCTGTTCCGGTTGCGCCGCTTGTGATTGTAATCCACGGAACATTGCTAACCGCCGTCCATTCACAGCCTGTTCCGGCTGTTACGTTGACGCTGCCTGTTCCGCCGTTTTGAGCAATACTTGCGCTAGTTGCCAAAAGTGAATAAGTGCAGCCGCCCGCTTGACTGACGGTAAATAATTCTCCGCCGACGTTGATTGTTCCCGTTCGCGCAGTTCCCGTATTGGCGGCAACAGTGAACGAAACCGTTCCGTTGCCAGCACCGCTGCCGCCTGAATTTATAGTTATCCAAGACACGCTGCTGACTGCCGTATAAGAGCAGGCTGTTGTTGTCGTAACGCTGAAACTTCCTGTTCCTCCACCGGCGGCGATGCCGGTATTTGTCGGAGTGAGTATATATGTACAACCGGAAGATTGGTTGACTGTATATATTTGTCCTTCGACGGTTATTGTTCCGCTGCGGGCTATTCCGTTATTTGGCTGAACGGTAAAACTAACCATTCCGTTGCCCGTTCCCGAACCGTTATTGATTGTAATCCAAGGATTTGTTGTAGAAGCCGTCCACGTGCATTGGGTGCCGGTGTTGACGTTAAAGCTGCCGGAACCGCCGGCAGGAGCAAATGTTGCACTTGTCGGCGCAAGCGTATAAGTGCAACCGGAAGATTGAGTAACGGTAAATGTCAGTCCGGCAACAGTTATAGTGCCTGTTCTCATCGGACCCGTGTTGGCGGAAACTGTAAAATTAACCTTTCCGCTGCCTGATCCGGTCGGCGGCGAAGTAATTGTTATGATCGCGGCATTGTTGCTGGAAACCGTATAGAAACAGCCGTTTTGTGTTATGACATCAAAACTTCCGGTGCCGCCCGCGTTCGTGGATGACATATTTGTCGGGCTAATCGAAAACGTGCAGCCGATAATTAAAGCGTACTCTTGAAAATTAACCGCTCCGTTGGTATCGGTTATCGAAACGCCGAAGTTGAATGTTCCGCCCGTTGTCGGTGTTCCCGTGATTGCTCCGTCTGCCGATAAACTCAATCCCGGCGGCAATGCACCGCTGACCAGCGCAAATGTCAAAGACGAAGACGACGATGTTGCCAGATTTTGAGTGTATGGCGTACCGACTGCTCCGTTGCTGATCGCCGCTTTCACGCCGGTCGGATTATTTTCAAACGAGCCGATGTCAATCGTTCCGCCGACAATCCGCGTCGAACCGCGTTGGTCAGTCGCCGGGGCATTCGTATTGCTGCCTCTATTGATAGCCGGACTGCTTGGTAAAATTCCGAAGGTCTGCGTCGGTCCGCCGTAGTTCCCGAGCGGAGTCAATAAACCCGGCTGATTGAGAATGTCCGAAGCCACCCAACCAGTGCTGTCCGTCGCATTGCTGATTAAATTATTGCCTTCGGACGCAACCGCACCTGAAACATCACGAATCGCTGTTCCACTGCTGCTTACAGTTCTGTTATCACTGGCAATCGTATTACCAATCGTTACCGTTCCCGCGTTGAAAATTCCGCCGCCGGCTGCCGTCGCGGCGTTGACCGTGTTGAAACCGATTGTCGTGTTTCTGACAGTCAAAACGCCCTGTGCGCCGTTCCAAACGCCGCCGCCCTGTCCTGTCGGAGAACCGCTCGTCGCCGGACTCGCCGATGCCGTATTGTTTCCGATAGTCGAATTGACGATGTTAAATGTCCCGTTATTGGAAATTCCGCCGCCGTTGGCATTCGGCTTGCCCAGTGAACTGTTGGAACTGATTGTCGAATTGGTCAAAGTTACCGTTCCGGTATTCGATATTCCGCCGCCGCTTGCCGTTCCCAAATTTGTTACTTGCGCGGTGTTATTTCTGATGGTCGAAGTCGTTATAGATAATGTTCCGCTGTTGGAAATTCCGCCGCCGCCGGCAGTGCCGTTAGCAGTTCCCGAATAGACGGCAGCGTTGTCGTGGATGACGACATTCGTTAAACTGAGCGTTCCGGCATTGAGAATGCCCGCGCCTGAACCTTCAACGCTTCCGTTACGAATGGTAACGCCGCTGATTCCGACATTTGAACTCGCCGCGATGTTGAAAACGCGCGTTACGCCATTGCCGTTTATAATTAAATTATTCGCGCCCGTTCCGACAATTGTGATATTCGAAGTGATTGAAAGTTCACTGAGCAAAGTCAGCGTGCCGTTCAGACCGGATTGAAATGTAAGTGTATCGTCGCCGGGAGCAGCGTTTGCATCAACAATCGCCCTTCGCAGACTTCCGACTCCCGAATCATTCAAATTTACAACGGCGAAAGGTATGAATATGGAATATTGCTTGTAATTAACAAAACCGTTGGTGTCCGTTATCGAAACGCCGAAGGTAAATGCTCCGCCCGTCGTCGGTGTTCCCGATATTGTTCCGCTTGCCGATAAACTCAATCCGGGCGGTAATGATCCGCTGACCAGCGCAAATGTTAATGTCGAAGGCTGTATCGCCAGATTTTGATTGTACGGTGAGCCGACTGTTCCGTTAGGAATCGTTGCAACTAAGCCCGCCGGATTATTCTCGAACGAGCCGATGTCAATCGTTCCGCCGACAATTCGCGCCGAACCGCGCTGGTCGGTTGCCGGAGCATTTGCATTATTTCCCGCATCAATCGCCGGACTGTTCGGCAAAAGAGCGAAAGTCTGCGTCGGTCCGCCGTAATTTCCGAGCGGTGTGATAAACGAAGGCTGATTGAGTTTGTCCGAAGCCGCCCAACCCGTGCTGCCCATCGCATTGCTGATTAAATTATTACCTTCGGAACTTACTACGCCCGAAACGTCGCGGATTGTAGTTGTGCCGTTATTAACGGTGCTGCTGTTGCTGACAATCGTGTTGCCAATCGTTACCGTTCCGCCCGCGACAAAAATTCCGCCGCCTTCCGCCAAAGCCGCATCCGCCCTGTTAAAGCCGATAGTCGAATTTCTGACCGTCAACTGCATTGCATTGTAGATGCCGCCGCCCTGACCGTTTGAACTCGCCGAACTCGACGAAGCCGCATTATTACCGACAGTCGAATTTATCAGAGTGAGTATTCCGTTATTGGAAATTCCTCCGCCGTGTGCGTCGGGTTTGCCGATGGAATTGTTGGAAATCACGGAGCTGTCAGTAATAGTAACCGTTCCGGTATTTGATATGCCGCCGCCGCTTGCCGTGCCGAGATTGGCGATGCTTGCGGTGTTGTTTCTGATTGTTGCCGTCTGAATAGTAAGTGTGCCTGAATTGGAAATCCCGCCGCCGTTTGCATTTCCGCTGGTAGTTCCCGTATAAACCGCCGTATTATCGCTTATCGTGCTGTTCAACAATTCAAGCGATCCGGCATTTGAAATTCCGCCGCCCGAACCTTCGGCTTTACCGTTTATGATTGATAAATTAGAAATTGTTACGGCTGAACCGGCGGCGATATTGAAAACACGGGAAGCATTATTTCCGCTGACGGCTAACCCATCTGTTCCTGCTTTGCTGATTAAGATATTTGAAGTAATTTCAATTTCGCCGGTGGTCAAAGTGATAGTTCCGGTTAAACCGACATTAAAGCCGATGGTGTCATTTCCGGCGGCGGCATTAGCATCCGCAACGGCTTTACGCAAACTTCCCGCGCCCGAATCGTTGAGATTTGAAACCAAAAAAGTCGCCGCTGTATCAAAAAGCGGATTTGCCCGTCTTTCAGCCAAAACATTCAACCCTTTGTTTTCCCGGGTTTGTTGATTGTTATCCGAACTTGCCGACGAAATGATTGTTCCGAAGGCTGCGGACGCAATAGCAACCGATACGACGAGAAAAAGAAAAAACGAAAAATTAATCTTTTTGCAGGAGTTAATAAAATACATAAAATTCCTCTTTTTATTCAAGCTGTTCGCAAATACGAAATACGCAAATCAAACCTATCTCACTCTTAATTTTAATTAAAGAAGATTTGATATTTACCCGGAGTCGTTGGTGATTTTACTTGTTTTAGCTCGTGAGTCTAAAAACAAAGTTGTCAGGATGTATCCTTATCGGGATTTTACTAATCTCATTGATTTCTAAATTTATTCCGTAAGAATTTGCAGGTTGTTATAAACTTGTCCGCATTACTTTAGGAAGAGGTATGATACACTTCATTTTTAAATTTTGTCAACCTCATTTTGCCTACAAAAGATAATGTTTTGGCGATTAAAGAGCAGTAAATTTACAAATGGATTTCCTTGTTTCTTATAAATAATTATTCGCAAGTAGAAATTTCACGAAACTGATTTGCGAAATTTATCGTAAAGGTTTATGTCGAGAACATAGTCGTTCGGGAAGAACGGCGAAAATTTAAAACACGGAGAGTGTTAGAAAAAATGAATAAGAAATATGATTTCGGAATCGTCATCGGACGGTTTCAACCCTTCCATTCAGCACACCAAAAATTAATCGAATATAGTTTATCGTTCGCCGAAAAAGTTATTGTCATACTCGGCTCGGCGCGAAGTGCGCCCGACGTGAAAAATCCGTTCACACCCGCGATGCGCGAGGAAATAATCCGCGCTTGTTTTCCGAATGAATCAAATCGTTTGATTTTTCGCGCCGTGCGTGATTATCCGTATAACGATCACGTTTGGACGGCGGAAATTCAAAATATCGTCGGCGAAATAACCGAAGAGTTTGCGGCGGAACAAGCAAAAACGGCGATTTTCGGTTTTTTCAAAGATAAAAGTTCGTATTATCTGAATCTTTTTCCGCAGTGGAATTTCGAGGAATTTTACACTTCCGACAAAAAACTTTTGAGCATCAACGCGACAAAAGTGCGCGAAAGTTTTTTTACGGAAGATGATATTTGGCGCAAACTCGTGCCGAAAACCGTGGAAACATATTTGAGTGTTTTCAAAACAACCGAGTTTTTCCCGCATCTCAAAACCGAATTCGCTTATCTGCGGAAATATAAAGAAGACACAAAATTTGTCGGCGTTCCGTTCGCACCCGTTTTTGTAACGACGGACGCGGTTGTCGTCCAAAGCGGGCATATTCTCGTCATCCGGCGCGGATTTCAGCCGGGCAAAGGCTTGCTCGCACTTCCGGGCGGATTTCTCGCGCCCGACGCGACGCTCGAAGATTCGATGATTCGTGAATTAAAGGAAGAAACACAAATCAAAGTTCCGGCACAGGTTCTGCGCGGTAGCATCAAAAATTCACACGCCTTCGATTATCCTGAGCGTTCGCAACGCGGGCGGACAATAACTTTTGCCTATTACATCGAACTCGCGCCCGATCTGAAAGACGGTTTGCCGCGCGTCAAAGGTGGCGACGATGCCGCCAAAGCCTTTTGGTTGCCGCTTTCGGCTTTGGGCGAAATGGAAGATGAATTTTTTGAAGATCATCTTTCGATTATCAGATTTTTTTTGGGTTTATAATTTGTGCAACAGGTTGTTGGACAATTACAAAATAAAATTATGAGCGAAGAAATTTTAAGTTTGAATAAGGAATACGGCGATTTTTTGCAATCCTTAAAAACGCGGATTCAGCAGGCGCAAATCAGAGCGGCGTTGGCGGTTAATCGGGAACTCGTTTTGCTTTACTGGCAAATCGGGCGCGAGATTTTGGAGCGTCAAAACGCACAAGGTTGGGGTGCAAAAGTGATTGAACAATTGTCGAAGGATTTGCGTTCGGAGTTTCCGCAGATGAAAGGATTTTCGGCGCGAAATCTCAAATATATGAGAAAATTTGCCGAAAATTATCCTGACGAGCAATTTGTGCAAGAACCGCTTGCACAAATTACTTGGTATCACAACATTACGCTTTTAGAAAAAGTAAAAGACACGGAAGAACGCGAATTTTATATTCACAAAACCATTAAAAACGGCTGGAGTCGTAATATTTTGGTGATGCAGATCGAAAGCAAACTCTACAAACGACAAGGTAAAGCCGTAACAAACTTCGAGAAAACTTTGCCGCCCGCGCAGTCGGATTTGGCGACGCAGATTTTGAAAGACCCGTATAATTTTGATTTTCTGACGCTGCACGACGAAGCGGTTGAGCGCGATTTGGAAAGCGCATTGCTCAACAATCTTCGTAAATTTTTGATCGAACTCGGAGTCGGTTTCGCGTTTGTCGGCAGTCAATATCATCTGGAAGTCGGCGATCAGGATTTTTATATTGACTTGCTTTTTTATCATCTGAAACTCCGCGCTTTTGTCGTCGTTGATTTGAAAATGCGCGAATTCAAACCCGAAGACGCGGGCAAAATGAGTTTTTATCTGACGGCGACCGACAAAACGCTGAAACACGAAACGGACGCGCCGACTATCGGAATGATTTTGTGCAAAACGAAAAACAAACTCGTCGCCGAATACGCTCTGCAAAATATCAACAGTCCAATCGGCGTGTCGGAAATGCAGCTTGCCGAAGCACTTCCCGAAAATCTGAAAGGCAGTTTGCCGACAATTGCGGAAATCGAGAAGGAACTTAATGAATGAAAAATGGAGAACGGAAAATGGAAAATGAAAAGACAATCCAAAATCTAAAATCTAAAATCAAATTAGGCTTTCGGGTAGAGAGCCGAAAATAGGAGAATAAAATGTTTGAAATAAACAGAATAATTGACACGGATTCGTATAAGGCGAGTCATTTTTTGCAATACCCGCCGAACACGACGCGGGCGTTTTTTTATCTCGAATCGCGCGGTTCGGAGCGTGATTATACGGAAACCGTTTTTTTCGGTTTGCAGTATTTGCTGAAAAATTATTTTCTCGCGCCTTTTACGCAGGAAATGGTTGAAGAAGCGCGGGAAGTTATCACGAAACACGGTTTGCCGTTTAATTATGACGGTTGGACGAATCTGATTAAAAAACATCAAGGCAAATTGCCGCTGCGGATTCGCGCCGTTGCGGAAGGTTCGGTTGTGCCGCTGCATAATGTTTTGATGACGGTAGAAACGACCGACGACGAATTTGCGTGGCTCGGCAGTTGGTTTGAATCGCAGTTGATGCGAATTTGGTATCCGATAACGGTTGCAACGCAATCGTTTTATATCAAACGCGATGTTTATCGTTTTTTACAGGAAACGGCGGACAATGCCGACGCGGAAATTCCGTTTAAGGTTCACGATTTCGGCTCGCGCGGCGTGTCTTCGCAGGAAACGGCGGCAATCGGCGGCGCGGCGCATCTCGTGAATTTTCTCGGTTCGGACACGATGGCATCCTTGCTTTTGCATCGTAAATTTTACAATTGCGAGATGGCTGGTTTTTCGATTCCTGCCGCCGAACATTCGACGATTACGAGTTGGGGACGCGAGAATGAAGTCGAAGCGTATCGAAATATGCTGCGAAATTTTGCCAAACCGAACTCATTGGTTGCAGTTGTTTCCGATTCGTGGAATATTTACAACGCGGTCGAGAAAATCTGGGGCGAACAATTAAAACAGGAAGTAATTGATTCGGGCGCGACGGTTGTGATTCGTCCCGATTCGGGCGAACCGATTGAAGTCGTTTCAAAAATCGCGCAGATTTTGAGCGAAAAATTCGGCACGACGACGAATTCGAAAGGTTACAAAGTTTTGAAAAATGTCCGCGTAATTCAAGGCGACGGCGTAAATGAGCAATCAATTCACGCGATTTTGCAGAGATTAAAAGATGAAGGTTTTTCCGCGTCAAACATTGCCTTCGGCATCGGCGGTTCGCTTTTGCAGAAAATTAACCGCGATACTTTGAAATTTGCTTATAAATGTTCGGCAATCGTCGTTGACGGCGAATTGTGCGACGTTTATAAACAGCCGATTACCGATTCGGGAAAAAACAGCAAACGCGGAAGATTAGATTTAATCGAAGACGAAAACAAACAGTTCAAAACTGTCAAGGTCGAAGATGCCGTAACGATTTCATCGGAAAATTCGCAATTGCGAACCGTTTTCGAAAACAGCGAACTTTTGATTGATGATGATTTGGATGGAATCAGAAAACGCGCTGTTATATAATGTCAAAAAATAAGTAGAACAAGCCGTAACTATTTCCGTTCGGCTTATTGACGGCAGTTAATCGTTTTAGGCGAACAGCTTTGAACTTTTAACTGCTTAAAACCTCTTTCCTAAATTGGCATCTATTCTGTTAAACTCGGTAGATAAATTTATTTACTATGTCTTTGTCAACAGAAACCAAAACACAATTCGAGCGTCTGCGCGATGAGATAAAAAGCGGAACGCGGATTATATCTATAAACGGTTTAACTTCAATTGCTTCCCGCGCTTTTGTTCTTGCAAAATTACAAGCCGAAATATCAAAAACTTTTGTCATCGTCGCAGATTCCAATAAAGAATTGGAAAACTGGGAACGCGATTTGGAGTTCTTTATTTCCAAATTTCAAATTTCAAATTTCAAATCGAATGAATCCGGTATTTTAAGTTTGCCTTCGATGGAAAGCGACGTTTACGCCGGAATTTCGCCGCACGCGGAAACTTTGGAAAAACGTGCTTTGACGCTTTGGAATTTGGCGCGTGCGCCGGCAAAACTTATTATCGCTTCCGCAAAATCGTTGATTACAAAAACAATTTCGCCCGATGAGATGCGCGAACTCGGTGCGGTTTTGAAATTAGACGAGGATTTTCCGCCGGAAATTTTGTTGGAAAAATTGATTTCAGGCGGCTATGTGCGCGAAGAACCGATAAAAAATATCGGCGAATTTAGTATGCGCGGCGGAATTGTTGATGTTTGGTCGCCGAATGCTGAAAATCCCGTTCGCATCGAATTTTTTGGCGACACGGTTGATTCGATTCGTGAATTCGATGCGGAAACGCAGCTTTCAACTGATAAATTGAAGGAAATTTCAATCGCGCCAATGCGCGAATTTGCGGCAAACGCGCAGGATTTTAAGGATTGGGCATTTTTCGCGGACGAAAGATTTTCCGATGAAAGATTTGCGCGGAATTTGAAAGACCGCACGGATTTTGCCGTCGAAGGCGAAGATTTTTCCGGCTGGGAATTTTTGCTTCCGCTTTCCAAACCGCGTAACTCAAACATTTTCTATTATTTGAAAGACTGCGTTTTCGTCATTGACGAACCGATGATTGTTGAAAATTCTCTGGCGGAATTTTACGAACATCTCGAAAATCGGTTCACGGAAATCAACGAAAACGACGAAATCGGACTCGCACCGAATGAATTGTTTTTGTCGGTTGAAGAATTGCGCGAAAATTTAAATAAACAAAAACGCATCGAACTTCGCGCTCTGGGCAAAACCGCCGCGCAAACTGATGAAACTTTTCAATATGGCGACAAACCGGAAAACACGGAAAACAAAGGACAAAGAACAAAGGACAAAGAACGAAATCCGCTATTTTTATTTCCTTCCGCCGAAAAATCAGTTGAAATCGAAATCGGTTCGCGTTCGACGCGCAAATTTCACGGCAACGTCAAAGAATTTGCCAATGAGTTAAAATCTCGAAATCAAAAATTTAATCAGCAAAATTTCGTTATGCAAACGCTCGGTTTAGCCGAAAGACTCGAAGAAATTTTGCGCGATTATGAAGTTTCGCTGCCGGAAAATTCTGTTTTCATCGGTGATTTATCAAACGGTTTTGAAATTCCCGCGCTCGATTTGATTATTCGGACGGAAACCGATATTTTCGGCGAAGTTACACAGCATGAATATCAAAGACCGAAGACCAAAGACCAAAGACCAAAATCAAAAACTTCCGCTTTCGTGTCGGATTTCAGAGATTTGAAGGCGGGCGATTTCGTCGTTCACGTTGACCACGGAATCGGGCGTTTTGAAGGTTTGCAGACAATTTCGGCGCAGGGAAGTGAGCGCGAATTTATGCTGTTGATGTATGCCGAAAATGCGAGATTATTTGTGCCGGTTGAAAGATTGGATTTGGTTTCGCGTTACGGTTCGGGCGAAGGAGTTGCGCCGACTTTGGACAGATTAGGCGGACTCGGCTGGCAGAAAACGAAGGCAAAGGCGAAACGTGCGATGCGCGATATGGCGGACGAACTTCTTCGTCTTTACGCCGAACGAAAATTGGTGCAAGGCTTTGCATTTTCAGCAGATACGCCGTGGCAAAAAGAGTTTGAAGATGCTTTTCCGTATCAATTGACAACCGATCAAGCCGCGGCAATTGAAGATTCAAAAAACGATATGCAAATCGCCGTGCCGATGGATAGATTAGTCGTCGGCGATGTCGGTTACGGCAAAACCGAAGTGGCAATGCGTGCCGCATTTAAAGCCGTGATGGACGGCAAACAGGTCGCCATTTTAACGCCGACGACGATTCTCGCTTATCAGCATTCGGAAACTTTTAAACAAAGATTTTCCGCGTTTCCGGTTTCCATCGAATTGCTCTCGCGTTTTCGTTCGCCGAAAGAGCAAAAAGAAGTCGTCGCAAAGGCGGAAAAAGGTGAAGTTGATATTTTAATCGGCACGCATCGAATTTTATCGAACGATGTCAAACTGCCGAAAATCGGCTTGGTTGTCGTTGACGAAGAACAAAGATTTGGAGTCGCGCATAAAGAAAAACTCAAACAGTTAAAGAAAAAAGTTGATGTTTTGACGTTGAGCGCAACGCCGATTCCGCGAACTTTGAATATGTCTTTGCTCGGAATGCGCGATTTATCCGTAATTGAAACGCCGCCGCGTGATCGGTTGGCGATAAATACGCAGGTTATCCAGTTTTCCGAAGGCGTTATAAAATCGGCGATTGAACTGGAATTATCACGAAACGGACAAATATTTTTTATTCACAACCGCGTTGAAACTATCGAAACAATTGCCGCGCACATTCAAAAAATCGTGCCGAACGCGCGAATCGCCATCGGACACGGACAGATGAACGAAAAAGCGTTGGAAAAAGTAATGCTCGAGTTTATTGATTACAAATACGACGTTTTGGTGGCGACGACGATTATTGAAAACGGCATTGATATTCCACGCGCTAACACGATTATCATCAATCGTGCCGACAATTACGGGCTTTCGCAGCTTTACCAACTGCGCGGAAGAGTCGGGCGTTCAAACCGCCGCGCTTACGCTTATTTGTTAATTCCGGGCGAATTGGAATTAACGCCGATTGCACGTCGCCGTCTTTCGGCAATTCGTGAATTTTCCGATTTGGGCGCAGGTTTTCGCATCGCCGCGCTCGATTTGGAATTGCGCGGCGCGGGAAATATTCTCGGCGGACAGCAATCGGGACAATTGGACGCGCTCGGTTTTGACCTTTATACAAAAATGCTGGAGCGCACGATTGCCGAATTAAAAGGCGAAACCGTTGAAGACGAAACAAGCGTTTCGATAAACCTCGGCGTGGACGTTTCGATTCCGCAAGATTATATTTCCGAAACTTCGCAAAGATTGCGGACTTATAAACGTATTTCTTCCGCCGACAATGAAGAAGTTTTGCGACGGATTTATGAAGAAATTCAAGACCGCTACGGCAAAATGCCGGAATCGGTGGAAAACCTTTTTGAATATGCGCGTTTGAGAAAACTAGCCGAAGAAATGCACATCGTTTCGGTTGATAAAACAAAGGATGGTTTCGCCGTTAAATTGAGCGAAAATGCCAAAATCGCGCCTGAAAAATTGATGGAATTTTTAGCCGAAAACGAAGGCTCAAAGTTTTCGCCGAGCGGCATTTTGCAAATCGTGGTAAAAGTGGAAAATTTAATCGAAACGGCGCGGAAAATTTTGGAAGAACTCTACTCCGAAAGGATGAAGGCAAAGGTTAGATGAACTTCTAAATAAAAATAGACACGCGATTTAGGAATAACATTTTCAATGCGCGGACGATAATAGCATTAAAGAGTGGCGAACGGCAAAAAGCCGACCCGACTTTCAGACTGCCGTTAGAACTATATTAAAACTTCCAGAAAACAGGAATCAAAAGCGAAGCCGTAATCCACAGGATAATGTTTAAAGGCGTGCCGACTTTGACGAAATCGAAAAACTTGTAATGTCCGGGACCGTAGATCATCGTGTTGGTTTGATAACCGACCGGAGTCATAAAACTTGCCGAAGCCGCAAATGTCACGGCTACTAAAAACGGTATCGGACTGACTTCAAGTGTGGCGGCGGTGGCAATCGCAATCGGCGCGATCAGGGCGGCACTCGCGTTATTGGAAATCATTTCGGTTAATATCAAAGTCAATAGATAAAACGCCGAAACGAGCATCACCGGACCGAACGAGCCGACCGACGAAAGAATCGTCGAGGAAACCATCTGCGCTGCGCCGGTTTTTTCGAGTGCAGTGCCGAGCGATAAAACGCCCGCCAGCAGAAAGATGATCTTCCAGTCAATCGCCTGATATACTTCGTCGAGCAAAAGACAGCGGAATAACACGAGCAAGATCGCCCCGACCACCGATGAAACGACAATCGGCAGCAATCCCAGACTCGCCGTTAAAATAACGCCCGCGACGATTAAAAGTGCAATAACGACCTTATCGCGGCGAAATTTGACCGTTTCCGTTTCCGAAACAATTATAAAATCATTATCCAACTTGAGCGATGCAATGCGGTCTTTGTTTGCTTCGATCAATAATGTGTCGCCGCCTCTCAGCTTCGTGTCGGAGATTTTTTCACGAAGTAGTTTACCGTGCTGCCGAATCGCTAAAACGGTCGTCCCGTATCTTTCACGAAAATTTATTTCCTGCAAAGATTCCCCGTCAAAAGTCGCGTGCGGTGCAACGACGGCTTCAACTAATTTGTAATCTTCCGAAGTTACGCTTTCGTCGCCCCATTTTGACTGCGGTTTCAGTTTCACGCCCTCGCGTTTCTGCAATGCACGAATTTTCTCGACATCAGCACGGATTTTCAGACTGTCGCCGGATTGCAGAACAACTTCGGCTGTCGGCAGATTAAGCAATTCTTCACCGCGCCGGTTTTAAAAAGTCCCGCACTAATGATAAACATTGACGCAACGGTAATCGTCGCCGTATTGCTGAAACCCGCTAAACCTTCTCCTGGTGTAAGAATCTGGCTGACGAGCAGAATCGCCATTATCAAAAGTGCCACCAGATCAACCGGGATTTTTTCCGTTACGAACAGAACAACCGCAAGCAGAAGCACGCCGAAAACAGAAATCATTTCATATGACATAATTTATCGCGTTGAAAACAAAAATTATCAGATGAGATTATCACAAAAACTAAACGCTCCGGCTTGGGAGTTTTAATTCAAAGAGCCTGTAAAAAAAAGGCAGTTACACACTATTTTTTACAGGCTCTTACTATTGCCAAATGTATGGTAAGTTTCCGAAGGATATTTTTACGAAATATTATACTTAAAAATCAGTCTTCAGCCAAATTTCATCTTAAACCGTAACATTTTGTATAGATGTTCCCGCTGGTTCGGATTGCGCTCCGGTCTTTTTCTAATTGTAACTTCAGATTTAAATTACTCGTTCTTCATTCTTACTTTATCCCTTATCCTTTCGCCTTCATCCTTTAGAAAGAGTCTTGTTCTTTACCGCTTTGAATTTGTTTGCCGGTTGAATTAGGCGGAGTTTGTTTAGGTTTCTCTGCCGGTTTTTCCGCAGGTTTCGCCGGTGTTTTTTCCGTTTTCGGAGCCGGAGTCGGCTTTGTTTCCGGGGTTATCGGCTGCGTGTTTTCCGGCGGAGCGGTTTGTGTTTGTGTATTTGCCGCCGACGGTGTTCCTTTTGGTGTCGGCGAAGGTTTTACGCTCACATTGGCATTTACATTTGCATTGAGCGGTTGCGGAACAAGAATATATCCGCCGTCCTGCGGCATAAATTGGCTGCCGTCGCCCGGAATCGTATAAATTTGTCCGCCCGGTCCAACAAATTGCGGCGGCGCACCCGCCGGTGGTTTTCCGTTCGCCCACGGATTGTAACCGTCGCCGAAACCGTCGCCGTTCGGAATTGTCTGCGGAATGCTCATATTCGAATTCGGCATCATTCCATCCGTCGAATAAGGCACAAATCCCGCCGAACCCTGCTCGTTCATTCCGGTTGCCGGATTAAGCGGTTGAACAGGTTGCGCGTTGGCATCCGTCGGCAGTTGCGTAACCGGATTTGTTTGTTTACTCTGCGTAAAATAAATCATTGCCGCGCTTAAACCGACAATTCCAACTAAAACCACAAAAGCCGTTTTCCAAAGATTGTTCGTATTATATTCGGTTTCTTCCGCCGCAATCGAAATTCCGTTCGGACTAATATTTTTTGACACACGGCTTAAATCCCGTGCAAATTCGTTGGCGGTTTGATAACGCATATCGGGGTTTTTTGCCAGTGCTTTAATCAAAATCGGTTCGATATAAGCGGGCAAATCGCTGCGGTATGCGGAAAGCGGCGCGGGCGGATTTTCCGCCTGTTTCATCATCAAATCCGTCGGATTTTCCGCAGTGAAGGGAACTTCGCCGGCTAACATTTCATATAAAATAACACCGAGCGAATAAACATCGGAGCGTTCATCGGCTTCGGAAACAGACGAGTTTTGTTCGGGCGAAAGATATTTCAAATCATTCATATCCGTTTCTTCGTCAAACGAGCTGTTTTCATAAACCGAATCCGAACCGAAATCTAAAACTTTAACAATGTCCGGTTCGTGCGCTGTATTTGTAACCAGAATATTTCGGTTGTTCAAGTGATGATGAATCACGCCGTTAGCGTGCGCGGCGGATAGCGCGGCAGCTATTTGATAAGTGATTTTAACGGCGCGGTCAATCGGGAATTTCCCGTCGCGCTCGATTATCTGTTCCAGAGTTTCACCGTCGGCATCTTCCATCACGATATAAACCGCGCCGTTTCTATCCGAACCGAAATCCGTTACGTTTAAGATATTCGGATGAGAAATGTGCGAAACCGTCCGCGCTTCGGCGGAGAATTGTTTGACGATGCTTTCATCAACCGCCAGTGCGGGCGGCAAAATTTTGACCGTAACGTGCTTATCCATCATCAGATGTTTTGCGCGATAGATTTTGCCCAATCCGCTGTCGCGCAAAACTTCGTCTATTTGATATTTGTCTGCTAAATTTTGTCCGATAAATTGATTTAACATTTTTCCCCTGTAAAAGATTTTATAATTATACGCTTTAAATAACGATTCGATTCATAAATATTGCAATGAGTTGTAAAAACCACAAGTTAAATGTCAGAAACAAAGAAAATGCGGACAAAGCCCGAAGACTTCGCCCGCAGTTTTTTTATTTTCGTTAAAGTTTAGAGTTTGACGAAAACAATCAACAATGCAAACAAAACGAGCGACTCGATGAGAGCCAACGCAATAATCATTAATGTTTGAACCGTTCCAGCCGCGCCCGGATTGCGAGCTGCGCCTTCCGCCGCTTTTGAACCGACGATGCCTTGTCCGATAGCGGCAAGTCCAGCCGCCAGACCGAAACCGATGCCGGCGGCAATCGCTTTCGATGAATCTACCGTTGAAGCGTTATCCGCCGCTTGCGCGAAAGTCGGAATTGCCATTGCCGCCAATGCTAAGGCGGAAAAAAACATATATTTTAATTTGTTCATTTTTCTAAATGTTCTCCTAAATTTATTTTTATTTAATTAATTAAAGACTCAAATTAAAATTTCTCAAAATTCCTGCGGCTGTGTATAATTTCGCCTCACTTCCGGTATGCGCTCGTTTTCTACTCTCGTTGGAGTCGAGGCTCCTGTCGCGTGCGGGCATAGCTGCTATAAAATGCAGGTTTTTATCAAATAATTTAATTTTCGTCCATCAAATGCGATTGAATTCAAAAAACATTGCGACCAATCGCCAATCGCAAACTTAAAATTCTTAGACGTGCGCCGTTGTCAACGCTTCGCCCGTAACTTCCGAATGTACGCCGCCGTGTGTGTGATCGTGCGGCGCGTGTGTAACTTCGCTGATGTAAATCATTGAAAGTAAAGTGAATACGAGCGTCTGTACGAAGGCGACGAAAACCGCCAGCGGCATCAAAGCAATCGGCAGTAAAATTTGTGTATATGGCGGAGCTAAAGCGGCAATTTGCATCGAGATTTGTTCATCCGCGAACATATTGGCGAAAAGCCGTACGCCGAGCGTCAGCGGACGAATCAGATTACTGATTATTTCGATACTGAAAATCAGCGGCGTAATAAATATCGCCATAATTAGCGGAAGCTGCGGACCGGCGAAATGCCTTAAATGATTGATAACTCCGTTTTCGCTGATTCCGACATAGTTGTAATAAACAAATGACGCGATGCCGAGTGCGAAGGTTACATTGACCGAAGCCGTCGGAGCCATAAACATCGGGAAAAGTCCCATCAAATTGGAAATTAAAACCAACACGGCAAATGTTGCAACCACCGGAAAGTACTGATAACCGTGTTTGCCGATAACGCTGATAATCAAATCTTTTAAAGCGATAAATCCGGCTTCGAGCGTGAGCTGCCCTTGAGTGGGATCATCTTCGGAAAGTTTTCCTTTGAAAATCCAAATGACGACTATCGTTAAAATACAGGCGATAACAAACATTATCGTGTACCACGGAATCGCATTCTCCAAATTATAAGGTCCCAAAACCTTTTCAGCCGATGTGTCAAAATGTTTGAAAAGGAGATTATCCCAAAGTTTTTGGGTGTAATTTATTTCAAACCAGAGAATCGGTTCGCCGAGATAATGATTAACAAACTCAACAATTAGCGGCGTATGATGCTCGCCGCCTTCTGCAAATAAAAACATTTTTTATAATTCCTCTCGTTTAGAGATGTGTATAAATACTAAAATAAAAGATTCGATAACAACCGCCGCCGCAAAAGCTAAAAGACCGCAAACCAACGCGACTACCGAAATTGTTTTAGTCAAAGATACCAAAAAAATAACCGCGCCTATTGCAAAATAACGCAAAAAATACTTTCCGATCAAAAACTTAGGCTTTTCACCTTCCGTAACATTTTCAAAAACGCTTCTGAGCGCGAATTTCAGCCAGTAATAATTGATAAAGGACAAAATTCCGCCGAGAATCAAACCTGCCGTAACACGCCATTCCGCAAAAATCAGACTTCCAATGACGGCGATAATCAGGATAACCGCCATAATCCACAAAATTCTCGAATGAGAAATCGGAACAACCGTAGTTTCTTCGTTTCTTGTAAATTTGGAATCGTCGCTCATAAGCGAAACAAGCATTTTATAAGGTTCGAGCGGAAATTTCAAAGCAGGAAATCGGTTTGGAAATTATCTTGTGCAATTTTTCTCAAATTAGTCGTTATTTTTCAAAATTTGCGAAGTCGTTCTAAAAAATTGGAAAAATCCGACAATCGAGCCGAGAACTATTCCGCCGATGATTCCCCACGGCGAAGTTCCCAAAAGCAAATCGGCAAACCAACCGATAATCAGCAAAAAAACTACCGAACCGAAAAGCGCAATTGCCGCCGACATCGCCAAACCGCTTTTTCGCGCTGTTTCAGCGGTTGATTCGGGTTTGCTCTGCATCTGAAAAAGCATCGGTTCATCTATTTCCTTCTTCGGCGTTTCAACTTTTGCCGGTTCAAACGGATTTGACAAAGTGAAGGTTATATTCGGCTCGGCATCAATTAGGTCGGACGTGATATTATCTTCATCCGGCAAAATCGCTGATGTCTGTTTGCCTTCAAAATATTCAACCGGACGCATTTCGAGCAAATTATCCGTTTCCGTATCGCTTACGGAGAAAATTTCCGGCAGACCATTTTCATCCGGCAAAGGCGAATGGTCTATTTGATCTTCAGTTTGATTTATATCTTCAATTCCGTTTCGAGTTTTTCCTTCGTCTTCATCAAACAAACTTTTAATCATCGAAATTCCTCCCGCGGCAGATAATTTTACCGCACTTCCATTAAAAGCGATATGTGCCGATGTCGCAAGCAATCATTAGAAAAGTAAATGCCAGAAAAAGGAACACCGATAATTCGGTTAATGAAATTTTGTTAAAAACTTTTGCTCTTTGGACAATGTTGACAAAAATTGGCACAATAATCACGGAAAATTCTTCTCACAAATGTATTCAGCATTTGTTGATTTAGTCATTTACTCAATAATTTTCTGTTTGGTAGATTCATATAACAGCAAAAACAAAAGGCAAAAAAGGACTAATAAATAATGGGATCATTAAATTCGGAAAAGGAAATGCCTGACAGCGGCGGATTGCGGCTTGTTTCTCACAACAAAGACCCGCAACAATGTCCTCAAATCGAAAAACAATTTGTCAATTTTATGTTTCTGCGCGTAAATCCCGATTGGCGCAAACTCGACGGCGAAACAAAGCGCATTTTCAAAAGCGAATTTCAAAATACTTTTTCCGAATTTGATAAAGATATGCTTTTGTTCAGCTATTCGCTGGTCGGTTTCGATTCAAAAGCGGATTTGATGTTCTGGCGCATCGGCAATTGTCTGGATTTCATTCAGGAAATGACTGCTAAACTTTACCGTACGAATTTGGGAAGCTATCTTGAAACTACCGATAATTATCTGTCGGTTACGAAAAAGCGGATGTTTATTCCCTTTGCCGAAAACTCTAATCTCGAAGACCGTTTTCACATTATGGCGGGCGCAAAAAAATATCATTTTCTTTATCCGTGCGCTAAAAACAGCGAATGGAATGAAAAATCAGGCGAAGAACGCGAAACACTGGTCGAAGAAAATTTTATGGTCGGCAAAAGATTTGAAAATATAAAAATTCACCTGACACACGCTTTCGGATTTAGCGATCAGGAATTTATAATATCTTTTGAAACTGACGAACCGAAAGATTTTCTTGCGCTCGCCGAAGAATTAAAACAAAATTCGGCAAGCAAATTTACGATGCGCGGACTTCCCGTTTATACTTGCCGCCAGCGAACTTTGATGGAATGTTTGGATGCTCTAGGCTGAAAAAAGTCTGGAAAGTCTAGGGAAGTCCGGGAAGTAAATTTCTGCCATTCCAGACTTCCCAGACTTCCCGGACTTCCCGGACTTTTATGGTTGTTGCCCGAAAATTTATCATCAGCGGACTTGTGCAGGGCGTTGGCTTTCGCTTTTTTACGCAGCGTGCCGCCGCGCGTCATCAGGTGCGCGGTTATGTGATGAATCTCAAAGACGGAAGAGTTGAAGCCTTAGTCGAAGGCGATGAGAAATCCGTCAAAGAATTTGCCGATGATTTAGCGGCGGGACCACATTTTTCGAGAGTCGAAGACGTTGAAGAAATCGTTCTCGAACCGAGCGATTTATATTCGGCATTTAGAATCGAAAGATAGATTGATAAATAATCAAAACTGATAACTGAAAAATGGAACATTTAAGAAAACTTATACGCGAAGTGCCTGATTTCCCGAAAGAAGGCATAAATTTTTACGACATTACAACACTTTTAAAAGACGCAGACGGTTTGAAACAAACGATAGATGCGCTTGCCGCCGAATATAAAGGCGAAAAAATTGACACGGTAATCGGTGTCGAATCACGCGGATTTATCTTCGCCGCGCCGCTTGCCTATCATCTCGGCGCAGGTTTTGTGCCTGTCCGCAAACCGAAAAAACTGCCCGCCGAAAAAGTTTCGGTTTCGTATGATTTGGAATATGGACAAGACACTCTCGAAATGCACAAAGACGCAGTTGGCGAAGGACATAAAATATTGATTATGGACGATTTGTTGGCAACGGGCGGCACGGCAAAAGCGGTAGTTGATTTGGTCGAAGGTCTAGGCGGCGAAATCGTCGGTTTATTATTCGTCGTCGAACTCGATTTTCTAAAAGGGCGCGAAAAATTCAACGGTTATGATGTGCGTTCCTTAATCAATTACGATTCTTAAAGTGAATAATTCGATAATTCATTGCGCTCCCGTAGCTCAGTTGAATAGAGCGTTCGCCTCCTAAGAACAAAATACAAAATGTGTATCTGTTATAAATACTAAACTTACAGGTTCTAATTTATATCAGATTACTCTTTTCGTAACTCTTTTTGTAACTCGACTTTCAAATACTAACATTTTTACTACTTTTCAATACTACAACCACTTAGCAAATATAATTTATTCTGATACAAAAAACAAAAGGCTTAGATTCGTTGTCTAAACTCTTTTCTTTCGGGTTATGCGGTTTGTTGTTCTGTATATCTCAATAAAAGTCTGTGCATTGCTGAATGTCGGCACGGCTGGTTATTGTTTGCTACTTGGCAAAAGCAGAATTTGTTGACGCTGTAAATTGTGTTTGATGTCGCACTCATAATCACAAAATCATAATTCGGCGTCATAATTCCAGAACGGATTTTCTTGCAATTCCGCGCAGACAGCACGGCAGCATTAAAAAAGCGCAATCTTAACAACTTCAATTATCGAAAAGGACAATTAAAAAAATTAGGAATCTGGAAAACTTTATTTGCTGATAATCCGCTTCCATCTCTGACAAGTTTTCCGAATGATGAAGAATTCTTTTAATCAATAAATTCACAAATTATTAGTTTAATTGCTTTTGAGAACCGTTCGAGAATTTTTATTTGCTCGAATGACTTCCAAACTTTTTTTGTAAATTTCTTCACTCGGCGCAAGGCGTGTTGCAAGTTCGACTTCTTTTTCGGCTTCGTCTAATTTGCTCTGAGCGTTGAGAGCCGTGCCTAAATTATGATGATAAGCAGCATTATACGGCGCAAGCCTCACCGCTTCACGAAAAGCGGCTTCGGCTTCGCTGTGTTTGTTTTGCTGAAATAATTCAACGCCTTTTTGATTGTAATCTTCGGCATTGACCAGTGGTTTTGCTTCGCTAGAAGCGGGTTTTGTGCGTCCGGGAACTTCCTTGTCGAGTATTTCCGCCGCTTGTGTTTTTCTGTCTTGAGTCGCTGACGAATTGTTTTCATCAGCAAGTATTTTGGGCAAATCACCTTTCAATTTACGGGCTAATCTATTGGCAACTTTTGATTGTCCCATATTTTTAATTCCGTTAAACCAAAAAGACATATCGCCCGATGCACTCGCCCAAACAACTGTTTTATCGCTTACACGAATAACTTTCATCGAACCTTGATTCCTGTCTTTTTCAGTCCCGAAAACCGTGTCAAACCATTTGTTTTCACCTTTAGCATTACTGCTGACAATGATGTAATCCGCCGTTTCTTCGCTGGCTGTGATTTGCACGGGAAGTTTGTTTTCCAACAAAGCGGCACTGATAAAGTTGCCGAATCCGTCTTGAGTCGGAGCAATGTATATTCTAGGTTTTCCCGCACTAACACGAGTTTTTGCAGATTCATTTGACGATTGCTCTTGTTGGGTGTTTTGTGCAAATGCGTTCATCTGTAATGAGAAAACAAACCACATAACTATTACGGCAACGTAAAGAAAAGGACTATGGATAAGCGAAGAATTTTTGTGTTGGTTATTCATATTTTTATTTTTTATTGAAAACTTGAAGGTTTTAGAGTTTCGATTAAATCAAGAAATGTCAGAAAGGCAGATAATATGCTGTTTCAGATTATTCATCGTTTAGGAATTAGCAACTTGGTAATTTTGGTGAAGTCTAGTATTAAGCTCAGCTATTCTTTTATCAACTTCGCCTAAATCCCTTGCTATTTGTCGGTCTAATTTTATAAGTTCCAAATTGCATTCGTCTTGTAGCTTCTGCGGATTATATTCGTCTTTTGTAATCATTGTTTTTCTAACGAGAATCGTTGCAACGATTGAAGCAATGAAAAATAAAAGAAAAATAATCGGCATATCTAGTTTTGATGGGATTGAGAGAGCAATAAAAGAAAGAGCCGCTGTTAATATAGTAACCTTATTTACCTTCTTCTTTTTTTCCTCGATAAAGCTGTTTAAGTCATAACTTTTTTGCATTCGGACATTTGACCAATTTTGTTCTCTTTCGGTTCGCTCAAAATGCAGGTATTCTAATTCTTTACTCAATCGCGTAATAGCAAGTTCCGCTGCCGTTCTATCCGTTCCGACCTGAACTTTAGAAAGAGCTTCGGCTACTCCTCGTAAATGAATTGCTCCGCCGCTTCTTTCGACAATTTGTTGTGTTCCGCAATGTCCACAAGCTAATTTGTTCATATCTTGAGAAATATCAAGATTTGAGCCACAGCCAACACAGGAAAGTTTTATTACTCTTACTACGGTATTTATCATAATTAAATTTGTTTAGCGTAAAACGGTCTGACATACCTTGCGATTTATTGCCAAAGTGGAATAAACCGCAATTTGAGTATTTGGAATTATTGAAGCTAATTTTTGGACTGCAAATTAGATTTTTTACGACATTGGCATACCGCTAGCGTCGGTATTTACTGTGATAATTTCAATTAATGCCCAAAAAGCCGTAACAATAAGACCAACAAAAGTTAACGATATAAGCAATTGAGCAATCCCTTTACCATTATATCCGGCATAGAAGTTGTGAACCCCAAGACATCCGAGAAGTAATCCGAGAACAATATAAACTCCACGACTTTTTGAAGAACTTACAATAGTTTGTTGATATGCCGTTCCATAACCGCCGTGAGCCATTTGCGGCACTTGATTATAATTTCCTAATTGCGATGAAGTTTGTCGGAAATTATTTGTTACTTGAGGTTGTCCGCATTTTGGACAAGATGCGGCTTGTTTTGAAATTATATTTTGACAAGCAGGACATTTAGTAAGCGAAGCGGTATTGTATTGATTATTCATATTTGTTTTTTTGTAGCTGATTGAAAATTTGAAGATTTCAGAAGGAAATTATCTACTAAAGAAATAGCAGATATTTGAATATACAGTTTTCATTTGTTTAATGTCAACAAATTTTTTTTAACAAATAATTATTTTGACATTAGCAATTATTAAGCGAACTTTGATGCTTATTTGATAAAGCCAAAAATTTCCAGTATCAAACGAAACAAAATCAAACCGATTATGAACAATAAAAAAAATTTCAAACTCAAGCATCCGCATCCGTAATTTTCGGGTTGGTTGTTTCGGTTGTAAATTTCTCTTTCGACTTCTACGCTAACAACGGCTGTGTTTATCTCATCAAATTCATCAAACATAGATTTTCTCTCTCGGAGCTACTTTGCATCAAATAGGGTGCGTAAGATTTTGAAAAAGCTGTTATTAAAGCCGTCTATTTGATGAATAAACGGCTTTTGAGCGGATTTTATACCGACGCTGTTACAGTTTGTTTTTCCAAAAAACTGAAATCCCATTTCATCGGTGTTACCGCTATTTCATTTTTAACCATAAGTTTTGCTCTTTGCCGTTTTGAATAATCCTCATACAATTGAAATTCTTCGTGAATCTCAATATCTCTTGATTTTTCGTAATGTCTATTTACGATTGAATCTTGATTATGATTTGTTTGAACATCTTTGAAATCTTGCATAATCCGGGCGTTTTTCAAATTCATTCTATGCGATGTTCTAAAATCTCTTTCTTGTAAATCTAAAATCTTATTCGCCGTCGCAATGTCGCCTTTTTCGGCGTATTGGATAGCTACACGGTCTTTTAATCTTTGCCAAGCCTTGCCTAAGTTTCCCGTGTTAAATAAATGTCTTTCAGGTGGTAAGGAATTTAAGTTATTGACATTGTGATATTTCAAAATCTCTTTTCTTAATCGCTCTGAAAAATAAACTTGTCTTTTGGTTGTCAGCACATTATTTCTCTTTTTAGAGTTTAGGGCTCTAAAAAGAGATTCGACATCTTCTTTTGCGGCATCCGATTTTTGCACTGCTTTTAGCTCCGCTAATCTTGCTCCACACTCAAATAATCCGGTTAGTTCTAATCTCAAATTCGGTTTATAGCAATTTTCTAACAGTGTTTCGAGTTCGGCGAAACTTATTGTAACCGTCCGCACATTCTCCAAATTTGGTTTAACAAATCCCGAAAAATTTATTTCTTTTACATCTGCAACTTGATTCAAAACAGCAAATTTATTCATTGCCCGTAATCGTTTGAAAAAATGATTTTTTGAACTTTGCGAATAAGAAACCTTTTCAATTTTCTTTCCGACTTTCCATTTAGATTTTTTTTCATCATAGACAACCGATTTAACAGTTTTTTTAATTTCTTGCTTGTCTAACCAGTCTGCAAAGCCTTGAATGTCTTTGAACACAAAATCTTTAACGTCTTTTTTATTGAATCGTTCGGATTCGTCATAGCATTTGATGTCTTTGAAAACTTCATCTCCGAAAAAATCAACAAGAAATTTCATTTCGGAAATTTTAGGTTTTATTGCTGATTTTCTTACTGTCTTTTTCAATCTGTCTAAATAAATTTCTGCATATTCTCTGAATATATAGATTTTCTTTTCGGGCGCGGGTGCGGGTGCAAAAATGCTTGTTTTATTTCTGAAATGTATCTTGAGTTCGTCTAAAAGTTTACTCGCTTCTGCCTTAGTCGAAAATCCGCTCCGTCCGGCGTTTTTCTTTTTTCCTGTGTAGTCAATATACTCGAATATCACTCTGTAAGTTAATTTTGTTTTGCCTTTATAACTTTGCTTTTGTTTCGTAACACATCGTTTTAATGTTTTGATTTTTTTTAGTTCTATTGTCTTGCTCATTTTCTGCTTTTCCTTTTTTTGTAACTAATTTTGTAACTAAAAACTACCAATTTGTAACCAATTCCAAATTTCTGTAACCTGTGTTTTAATGAAAGTAGCAGATATTTTGTCAATAATTTTTTTGGTAGTTAATCAAATAAAAGTCAATCAATCATTGCCTTTTATGCTTTTATCTGTAATATGAAAAGAGATAGAAAATGAGTGTTTTTAGTCTTACGCTCCCGTAGCTCAGTTGGATAGAGCGTTCGCCTCCTAAGCGAAAGGTCGCAGGTTCAATTCCTGCCGGGAGCATTAGCATTTTCAACAGTTTAGAGGCATCAATGAGATGTCTCATTTTCTTTTCCCCTTCTTTTTCAAATACTTGGTTGAATTTTCAACCTGACACTTATCTTAAATTCGCTTTAGTTGATTCAAACTAATAACTAATTTTTCGTGAACGCAATTATCTCTTGCGATAGATTTAGTTTTCGGGCATAATCGGATTATTATGGAATTATTAACAACCCGTGAGGCGGCAAAAATACTGCACGTTACGCCGATCAGAGTGCGGCAGATGATTCGTGAAGGCAAAATACAGGCAAAACAGGTCGGGCGCGATTATGTGATCGAAGAAAGTTCGCTTGCATCAGTCAAAACTTACGGCAAAGCCGGACGACCGGCAAAGGAAACGAACGATAAAAACGAGGATGAAAAGCCGTTCAAAACTATTTTCGACATCGTGCCGGAATTGGTCGGAAGTTTAGACAGCGGATTAGGTGATTTATCAACTAACAAAAAATATATGGAAGGTTTTGGAACAAAAGAAGGCGAAAGGAAAGCAATGCTGAAACGAAATGAAAATAATCGCTGATGCCGCAACGATAGTGGCTTTGATTGACAAAAGAGACAGTTTTCATCAATGGACTGCTTCACAAGCCGCCGATTTGCCAATTCCGTATCTCACTTGCGAAGCAGTTATAAGCGAATGCTGTTACTTGCTTCATCACATTCATCAAGGCGAAAAGACAGTTTTGACTTATCTGAAAAAAGGTGTTTTGCAGATAGATTTTTCGTTGTCAAATGAGGTCGAAGCCGTCGGAAATTTAATGCAGAAATATGAAACCGTGCCGATGTCGCTTGCCGATGCGTGTCTTGTTAGAATGAGCGAATTAACAGATAATTCGTCTGTTTTCACTTTAGATTCCGATTTTCACATTTACCGCAAAAACGGCAGACAAAAGATTGATTTGATTATTCCCGAATAAATGAAAAAGGAAAACTTAAAGATTGACTTCAACACTTATCTCAGAGAGATTGAGAAAGCCTTTCAATCGAAACTCGCTACCGAACACACTTACCGACCTTTTTTGAAAACTTTTGTCGAATCGTTCGGTAAAGACATAACGGCAATCAATGAACCGAAACGGCGAACTTTCGGCGCACCGGATTATGTGATTCGGAAGCGTGAAATTCCGCTCGGTTATATCGAAGCGAAAGATGTCGGAAAAGATTTGGACAAATTCGACAAGCGCGAAAAGGAACAACTCAAAAAATATCTCGATTCGCTCAACAACATCATTTATACGAATTATCTTGATTTTCGCTGGTATGTTCGCGGCGAAGTTGTGCAGACGATCACGCTTGCCGAATTTGACGCGCTTGGAAACTCACAGCCGAAAGCCGATGCTGAAATTCAACTGACAAATTTATTCAAAGAGTTTCTAAACAAAGAAGTTCCGACGGTTGCCACGCCGAAAGAACTTGCCAAGCGGATGGCTTCGATCACGAAACTTATTCGGCAAACAATCGAAAAGGCTTTGACGGATGAAGAAAACTCTAAAGAAAATAATCTGCACGAACAATTCGAGAGTTTCCAGAAGACGCTTTTGCCGAATTTAACCGAACCCGAATTTGCCGATCTTTATTCACAGACGATTGCTTATGGTTTATTTACGGCGCGTTGTTTTGACACGAAACCGCCGTTCACTCGCAAAGAAGCCGCTTATCTTATTCCGAAAACAAACCCGTTTTTGAAACAGACGTTTGACCGCATCGGCGGAATAAATCTCGATGAACGCATCGTTTGGGCGGTTGACGATTTGGCGGAACTTTTGAATCGAACCGACATTTCGGCAATCCTTCAAGACTTTGGAAAGCGAACGCGGCGGGAAGACCCGGTTGTTCATTTTTACGAAACCTTCTTAGCCGAATATGACCCGAAAATGCGCGAAGCTCGCGGCGTTTATTACACGCCCGAACCCGTCGTTTCTTATATTGTCCGAAGTGCAGATAAAATTCTGCAGAATGATTTCGGTTTGCCGAAAGGTTTGGCGGATTCGTCAAAAGTCAGTAACGCCGTCGTCCCGACGGCTGGCGTGAGCGCATCCCGCGCAAACGCGCATCAGCAAGATGCCGACGCGACAGCCGGCGTGGACACCGGCGTTACGGAAACGCACCGAGTTTTGATTCTCGATCCGGCGACGGGAACGGGAACATTTTTGTATAGCGTTATCAAACACATCGCCAAACGCTTTGATAATAATAAAGGAATGTGGGACGCTTACGTTTCCGAACATCTTCTTCCGCGCATTTTCGGTTTTGAACTGCTTGTTGCGCCGTATGCCGTCGCGCATTTGAAACTCGGTTTGCTGTTAGAAGAAACCGGCTACAAATTCGCGTCCGACGAGCGTTTGCGAATTTATCTCAATAACACGCTCGATTTTGCCGCGCTCAGAGAAGATGCTGGCGCGTTTTCCGCTTTTATCAATAATGAAGCGCGAGCCGGGCGCGAAATTCAGCAGGATAAACCCGTGATGGTGATTTTGGGAAATCCGCCGTATTCGGGACATTCGGCGAACACGGGCAACTGGATAAATGGTTTGCTGCGCGGAACGGATTCGTTTAAAGAACAACCGACCGACAATTATTTTATGGTTGACGGCAAACCGCTCGGCGAGCGCAATCCGAAATGGCTCAACGACGATTACGTTAAATTTATCCGTTTTTCACAATGGCGCATTGACCAAACCGGCTACGGCATTCTGGCATTTGTAACGAATCACGGTTATCTGGACAATCCGACGTTTCGCGGAATGCGGCAATCGCTGATGAAATCGTTTGACGAAATTTATATTCTGGATTTACACGGCAACTCGAAAAAGAAAGAGAAATCGCCGGACGGCACGACCGATCAAAATGTTTTCGACATTCAGCAAGGCGTTTCGATTGGAATTTTTATTAAACGTCGGCAAGATGCCGACACGCCAGCCAGCCGGGAGGCTGGCGATACTAGCGGTAACGCCGTCGTCCCGACGGCTGGCAAGGAAGCGTCCCGCTTCCGTAACGAATCACAACAAAATCGGCAGGATGCCGATGAGCCAGCCGGCAAGGATGCCGGCGTTACGGGCAACAATGTTTCACCAACCAAATTCGGAGAAGTAACTATTCGCAATCGCGGGCGGCTTCCGCATTGGGAACGCGAGGGTGGAACATATTTCGTTACTTTTCGTCTGGCTGATTCACTTCCAAAAGCTGTTTTGGAACGATTTGAATTTGAGCGCGAAACGCTGATCCGCAAAGAAATTGCCAATGAAGGAAGATTATCAAAATCGGAAGAAAAACGATTAGATCATTTGTTTTCGGAAAAAATTGAAGAATATCTCGACGCGGGTTATGGAAACTGTGATTTGAAAAATCCGCAAATTGCCGAATTGGTTGCCGATGCCTTCAAACATTTTGACGGCGAGCGTTATCGTCTTTTGGCGTGGTGCGTGATGCCGAATCACGTTCACATTGTTTTCCGAAAGTTTCCGAATCATAAATTGGAGGAAATTCTTCATTCGTGGAAATCCTTCACGGCAAAAAAAGCTAACGAAATTCTCGGTAAAACCGGCAAATTTTGGCAGCGCGAGTATTATGACCGTTTGATTCGTGACGAAGAAGAATTTGCCAATACTGTGAGATACGTTTTAAATAATCCCGCAAAAGCCGGTTTGGTCAATTGGCAATGGGTTGACAGCGCGGTGATGATGCCGGAAGCGGAAGAAAGCGGTGGTGAGCGGGACGCTCACACGCCAGCTGACAGGGATGTCGGCGGTACGACGGCGAAAGTTTTTCACAAACATCTTTACGGCGTTCGTGAAATTTGGACGGAAAACGCGAACGACGAAAAGGAATTGACGGGCGGAAAATATCAATGGCTTTTGCGAAATGATAAAACGACAACCGAATGGACGGAAATCGAACCGAACAAACCTTTTTATCTGTTCACGCCGCAAGATGAAACTTTGCGCGAAGAATATCAAAGTTACTGGAAAATAACCGATATAATGCTCGAAAATTCATTAGGGATTTTGACTAAAAGAGATAATTTAGTTGTTTCGATTGATAAAGAGGAACTTATCGGAAAAATATCGAATTTCATTGACACGCAAAAATCTGTCAATGAAGTTACTAAAGAATTTGGTTTATCTTTGCAAGATAAAGATATGTGGAATGCAGAACTTGCGCGTTCTGCCATTAAACAAAATGAAATTAAAACATTTATAAAAAAAGAAGTTTATCGGCTTTTCGATAAACGATACATTTTCTACCACGAAAAGTTTGTAGCAAGACTCAATACAAGAGTAATGTTTCATTTTGAAAAAGAAAATGTCGCTTTATGTTTGGGAAGACAAGGAAATGCCGTAAATGATGTAGAGTGGGCGTTAATAACTGTTTCTAGTTCTCTTATAGACCAAAATGCTTTTAGACGTGGCGGAGTATCAGTTTTCCCGCTCTATCTTTACCCAACCGAAAAGCGCGGCTTATTCGATGAACAAACTTCCGTCAAACAGCTGAATTTTTCCGACGAATTTATCGGCGAATTTTCCGCCAAATTAAATCTGGAATTTGTCGCTGAAGGTAACGCCGTCGTCCTGACGGCTGGCTTGAGTGCGTCCCGCGCTCAAGCACACCGGCAAGATGCCGACGTGCCAGCCGACAGGGATGTCGGCGGTACGTTTTCGCCGGAACAGATTTTTTATTACGCTTACGCCGTTTTCCATTCGCCGACGTATCGCGCCCGCTACGCCGAATTTCTCAAAATAGACTTCCCGCGCCTGCCTTTGACTTCAAATTATCTGCTTTTCTTTGAACTTGCGCGTTTCGGCGAACGCCTTGTTGATTTGCATCTTTTGGAAACCGACATCGAAACGGAAGTTACATTTCCCGAAAAAGGCTCGAACGAAGTCGAGTTTGCGCCGAAATACAAAGACGAAAAAGTTTATATCAACAAAACGCAGTATTTTGAAAACGTCCCCGAAACCGCGTGGAATTTTCACATCGGCGGTTATCAAGTTCTCTATAAATGGCTCAAAGACCGCAAAGGCAGAACGCTCAATTTTGACGCTCTGGAACATTACGCAAAAGTAGTTTCCGCGCTGTCGCAAACAATCGAACTGATGGAAAAAATTGACGAAACAATCGAAGAAAACGACGGCTTTCCGATTGAGTAGAATTTTGTTTATATTTGTAATGCGAATCAGTAGTTGAAACTGAATCCGTTTTCTTGATTTCAGACTGTTTTAACAGGCTTTCCGCGCTTCGCGGTAGTTAGCCGCGTCCATTTATGGCGCGGTAATCGTTTGGACAAATTCGATCAAGGCGTTTTAACGTCCTTCTTCCGCTTTAGCATAAAAAAAAGACGCGGCTTAAGCCATTTTCAAGGACGTTAAAACGCCCTTTTGATTTATTGATTCAATGATCCGCGCCATAAATGGACGCGGCTAATTGCCGCCAAAGGCGGAAAGCCTGTTAAAACAGACTAAAATTATGAAAGAGAATTTATTTTCTACTCTTGATTTACATTTAATGGATAAACTTATATCTTGACGAAGTTTTTTTCGATAAATTATTATTGATATAATGAAAGTATCAAGCACCAAGGAAGCGTCGGAAAAGTTAGGAACTCAATTTATGAACGAGAGTAACTCTTTCGGCGAACAACGTGATTTTATTATTTCGGACAAAGAGCCGGAAACCTTTATAACTTGCGGTGAATACGGCAGACCGCGAAAGGAGAATAGATGAGATCAAAAGAACAAACTGACATTTTATACACATTTAATTTACCATCAGATAATGAAAATGAAATAACAATTAACATTTACGAACCCGTTTTGTTCGCTACCGAGATTATTTTGCCTGTCGAATTTCAAGGACTTCCTGACGGTGAAAACGATATTTTTCATAAACCGATAAATGTAGAAAATTTACGCACTCTTTTAGCGACATTGGACGGCATTAGTTAAACTTTTTTTGCAGTTACAGATGTTTAATCCGATTTGTCCGGCTTACCGCTTTGCTCTCATAATATCGGCAAGCGAATTTTTAATTTGCTTTCGGAATACGATCAAAACTCGTTAAAGTTTGTCGTCAGTCGTATATGTTAGAATTGGATTTGAATTTGAAATACACTTAAGCGCTCGAACAAAAATAGTTTAGGTTGATTGGAGCGCGGGCAGCCTTGCTTGCGCGTTCTTTTTGTTCTGACACACGCAGGCAAGGCTGCCCGCGCTCCATCTGCAAAACAATTTAGTCAAACATATTTTTGGGTGTATGCTTATATTTGGAGGAATTTATATGGCGGAAGTTCAAAGACACGGATTCGATTTTGAAAATTGGGTTAAGGAAACCTTTTTTGCCAGAAGTCATATCAATTACATGGAAAAATGGGATGTGCCTTCCGAGTTGAATATTTCGATTGCTGTTCCGGGTGGTTTGCAAAGGTTGCCGGTTTCTATAAAAACTTGTAAACACGGTAGTCCAATCGGTTTCGGCGATGCTCTCAGGCAGTTTGAAAACGAGGAAGATTTTCTTTTAATAGTCGGATTCTGGAAACAAATGGGTGCTTTTAAGAATTTTGTTGCTGTCGAAGCCGCTAAAGTTACTGTTGAAGACTGGCAAACTCTTTTTATGCCGATATTTGAAGACGATATTAAAAAATTAGATTCGACTGTAAAAAATCGTTCCGTTGATTATTGGGAAGCTCGCCGACAGGCGAAGGAAGCTAAAAAGTCGGATAAATTCAAGAGCGCGAGAATAGTTCTGAATCCGAAAATTGATTCAAAAAACCAGCGGCGGCTGCAATGCAGTTTGCCTTCTTCCGTTTTTTGGAACAACATCGCCAAAAAAGCTCCGTATGAAGATAAAGATTGTAAACTTTTCGGAGAAAAAGTTCCGAATCCGTTTCTTTCAAATCCGCGCACCTTTAATCAAAAACAGACTTAACCGAATGCGTTTTGTGATGACTGTCTTTTAACTGTATAAACGGTGATTTAAAAATAAAAAAAGCGGCACATTTATTCGTGCTGCTTTTTCTTGTTGATTAGACATTATTTGAAATAAGAAAAATCAGATAAACTGTGTAAATGTTAAAATATGATGAATTAAAAGGAAAGCCGAGAGAATTTCTTTCTGTCACGAGTTTAACGGACGAAGAATTTCAAGTCTTACTGCCAATGT
>JBBPXX010000165.1:0-47415 GCA_038200505.1 Pyrinomonadales bacterium
ATTGGCGATCTTGTATTTATCCTTAATCTCCGATTCGGGAAACATTTCGAGATAGAGTTTGCCGAGCGAATTATCAACCAGAAATTTCACAACCCAACGCGGCGTATAAACCTGACTCTGAATCGAAACCTTGTTGTATTCGGTCTTCGCCTTGCTTTCCTTGTGTGCTGCCTTTTTGTAATTGTTGTAGCTTTCATAAAGCCAACCGATCACATCGTCGCTCTGCCAGATATTTTCTTCAACGTCCTTATCATTTTCGACTTCATTAAACGCTTCGATAATCTGATTAAGCTCAATCGGTGTCGGAAGCAGATGATACGGATATTCAAGACTGAACAAATTGATCTCGGCGGAAAGTTTTTGCAATTCGTCTTCGAGAAACTGATTCAAACCTTCCAGTTCCGCGTCGCGCTGTGCCGTGTGCTGTTCAAGCCACGCCAGATGCGCGAAAGAACGCCCGCCGTGCATCGTCTGTCTGGTAATAACTTCCGGGTTCAATCTGTGCGCTTCGATCACTTTAAGAGCCGTTAAACGATTAAAAAGCGTAAAAGTAAATTCTTCGACCAATTTTTCATAAGCCTCGCCGCGTTTGTGATTGGTTTCTTCGATCAATGTGTCGAAAATAGTCTCGATTCGTTTGCGGTCTTCGTGATATTCGTAAGGAATATTCTCGATTGGCTGGTTGGATTTCTCCGCAATTCCCATTCTGCCCAAACGATTGCGAAAAGATTTATCAATAATCGTGCGAATTTTATCGGTGTGGTCGGCTAGTTTCATAATTTTTTATTGTGCGAAAATTACACGGCTGAACTGCTTTGTATTTCTTATTAGTGTCTTTTCGTGTAATTAGTGGAAGAAAGAACTTATCCACTAATTACACGAAAAGACACTAAAAAAAACAATTAAATGTTCGACTGCTTAAATTCTGACTCTAATTCTCAATTTTGATTTAGTGTCTTTTCGTGTGATTGGTGGAAGAAAGAATTATCCACTAATTACACGAAAGGACACAAAAAAGAGAAGAAAAATTAGATTTATATAAAAATCTTTTCGTGTCGCTTCGTTTCGTGTGATTAGTGGACAGTAAAAAGATTTTTCCACGAAATACACGAAAGGACACGAAAAAAAATACTGATTAAAAAATCGGTTGCGTAACTGATAAATCTAATTCTCAATTTCAATTTCGTCGGTTTCTTTTGCTCCCACGATCTTTTGCAATTCCTTTTCAAGCCACGCGCGATATGCGCCGACTTTCAATCTCGATGACGGCATTTTCGTTTGAATTATTTTAGGTGGCGGCGGTGTTTCACCGTCTTCCGGTTCATCAATTTTTTTACGAATCAAACTCGCTTTGGCAATGATAATTTCATTTTGCTTCATCGGAAAAAGATCAATAAACGAAAGCATTTCCGAATATGTAAATTTCGTTTCCTTGTCCTTCACGTCCCAATCGAGCGCGACATTCGATTTAGTACGCTGTTCGGCAAACTGCGCCAGCGCGTCGGCTTTACTTTTTGCCTGATCGTTCAAACCTTCGGGCAAAAGATTGATCTCCGCGATAAGTTTTTCCGCGTCGGTTTTCAGTTGACTGTATTTGTCCGCCATATCTTCTGCGGCGGTTTTCATCAAGCTGAAATATTCGTCTTTAATTTTCTGAACTGTTTGTTGAATTGCGCCGAAGTTTTTCACGATTTCCGTGCCGTATTGAGTTTGAAAATCATTGTAATGCGTTGCGATTTCAGCGTTCGTTTTGGCGGATTTGCTCAATTCCTCCGTCACGCCGTCGGCAAACCGCTTCCACTCGCGCAGTTTCGGGAGATTTTTGCTGACAAATTTTTCCGCCTTTTCAATCGCAATAACCGCTTCGCTGTAATTGTCTTTGCCCGCTAAAAAGTCGCTCGCTTTATCAATATAATTATTCTCGCTGACCGCGCCCGTAAAACCGCCCAAAACATTCTTTTTGTTTTCCAGATCGCCAAACAAAGTATCGAACTCTTTGTGCTGAGTTTTCATATCGTCAACTTTGTCGGCAAATCGCCTGGCGAGTTCACGAACCGCGTTTCCGAGATCAAAATCGTTTGTGTTCCAGTCAACTTTATTTCCCGTGTGTGTTTCGTAATCCAAACCTTGCAGCGCGGTGACGATCTCGTTTTTCTGCTGTGCTGAAAGCGATTTCGAAACGGCTTTGAACGACGCTTTGCGAAACTGCGTGGCGTTGGAAAATATCGTGCTGACTTTATCTTCCTTCCAGGAAAATTTATTTTCGCCGTCGTATTTAGCGATAATTTTCCCGCCGCGCATCAGTGCCGCAACCGTCGAGATCACTGTTCCGAATGTGTAACCGGTCGGATGTTTTTCGAGATCGTCCTGCAAGGTCTTGCCGTCAACAAATGTATTTCGGATAACATACAGAATTTCTTCGGCAGGTTTCAAGGTTTCGCCGACAAAATTTCCTTCCGCATCAAAAAACTGAAAATCGGGTCCTGTAAAATATGTTTTTAGCCGGGAATTATTTGCTTCCTTTATTACCTTTGCCGCTACTTCATCGCTCAACTGCGACTCAAGGCGTTTGAAATAAAGATTATTGACAACCTGACGCTGCTGCCCCTGAAGCGTCGTCTGCCAGTTGTCTTCGTCTAATTGCGAAGTGTTGTAAAGATAAATCGCAATTCCTTTTTGCAGAGATTGCTCGATCAATTGTTTGAGGCGATTTTCCTTTTCCGCTTTTGCCGTCTTAAAGTTCTGGATGATTGAACCTTCTTCAGGTCGCGGACTTTGATATTTTTGCTCGAGATAAGTCGTGCGGGCGATTTCGTCAATCAATTTGTCAATCTCTTTGAACGCACTGTTATCGGGAACCAGCCAGATGATGTCTTTATCGTTTTGATGCTGCGTCTTTAAAGTCTCAACGTCTGCCGTCCGGTCGTCGCTCAAATTATATAAACCTTTAATTTTGAGTTTTAGTTGCTTGATTGAAGGACTGGTCAATTCGTCGTCCGCATCAGTCGTGATGTAGAAATCATATTGCTGACTATCGTCATTGATCTTTGCCAAAGTTCGAACAGTCGAAGATGTTTTGACCGTCGAGGTAAAAGTGTTTTTCTTAACAAAAGTCTGCACCGCAAATTGATTCATCTCATCAAGCAGACGCTGTTCGATGTCGGATGTGATGCGGTAAGTGCCATTGGTGAGCAATAAAACTTTCGCTTCGACGAGCAAATCCAAACCTTTTTCAACTTCCGGCTGAATTTTATAAAAATCTTCCGGATTATTGATAAATGACTTAATTACGTTTGAAGCCGAAGTCTGGACGACTTCCGATTCATTCAAAAAATTAATCGTTTCAAGCAGACGGCGACCGGAAATCCGCAAGCCTTCCTGACGGAGAATATTTTCCGCATTCGTAAAACGATTGACCAATCTGACGGGCGGCTGGGGCTGCGCTTCTTTAGCAATCTGCCAACCGGCGGCGACTTTGAATATCTCCTCGTTTTGAAGTTCTTTTTTTAGAATTTCATAAGTCGTAATAATCATTCCGCGAGCGGCAACTTTCGTCGAAGCATAGCCTTTTGTGCCGAATAGAAAATTCTGCAAAAGATCGAACTGGTTTTTGTAAAACGGGTAATAAGTAACGAACGAATCAACATCTTCGGTTTTGTTCACGCCGATTCCGGTTAGGGAAGAATGATCGGCGATCTTTCCTGAATGACTTTGAAAATGTTCTTTCAATTTTTCGAGTGCCGAATCATTTTTCTTAAGCAGACGACTACGGATAATTGTATCAACTTCAGTTGCTTCAAGGTGAATTTTTGTCTTAAAACGGTCGGTAACTTTGGTGAGTTGAGCGACGCTGACGTTTGAATTGTTAATCACGTCGTCAAGTTTTTCCTGAGCAATCGCGATCGTCCAGACTTTTCCGCCAAGCGTTGAAAGTGATTCGCTTAAACCTTCGAGTTCGAGCAAATTGATCTTCTTTTGATTAACGGCTTCGCTCGCTTCATCAAACAGAAAAACGATTCGTTCGCCGGGAACGAGCTGCAAATAATTGTTTAATTCATCTTTCAGTCGCGCCGCGCTGAATTCATCGCTGTCGCGTCTCAAAGTCGTCAGCAGATTATTGTAATCGCTCTCATTTTTCCCGCTTGCCAGAAATATCTCTTTTGTCGCACCGGAGTATTGAATAATTCTTGTTTTCAGATCGTTCCAGTTTTTATTGAGTTTTTGAGTGATGAAATCATTTATAAAATAGGATTTTTCGTCCATCATCATCTGAAACAAAAGAAATCCGTGTTCGTTTTCCGGCAGACCGAGCGATTTCAGGAAATTTCTAAATAGCGTATAAGCTAAACCCTTTGAAGTATCTTGTTTGGCGACATCGAGAAATACCACGCGGCAGTTATATGTGTTAAGTTTTGAGATGGAATTTTTAACCAGTGCCTCGTCGCTAATCCCTGAAAACCTCTGCAAAATCCTTTCGCGGGCAGGTGTACCGGAAATGTTTTGATTGCTCAGCATATAACCTAAAAGTTTACCGAAATAAGACTTCCCCGATCCGTAAAACCCCGAAATCCAAACGCCGGTTTCCAGAATGTTTGAAGTAAAGGTCGAAACAAAATCGCCGTATTCCTTTGCCAATCCGTCGGTAACGATATAATTTTCGATTTCCGATTGAATTTCAGTTTCAGATAAATCTTCGAGGTCAATAACATTTTTGATGTCTTCCGAAAGATCAATTGTCAGAATGTCTTTAATTTGCATAATCAGTGTGTATAAAATTTATGAAATAATCATACATCGGTATTTCGATGCGGGTCTTTTGCTCAAAAACATCAGCGAATCGCCGTCGAAAGTGGCGGGATACAAAAGTATTAACGGTCTGGAAGCATTCATTACCGATTCGTGTTCCATAATTTGAATGCTATCAATTCCCGCGCCGTATAAAACTCCCGAACCGATCAGAAACGGAATTTTGTTTTCCGCAAAAGCACCGGAAATCGCTCTGATAATCAGCCGGAAAAAATCGTCGCCTTCTTCATCTGCCGGAGTTTTAAATATTTGATTAACCGAACCTTGTAACAAATTGAATAATTCCTCCAGACGCTGCTTATCGTCCCGGATAAATTCGAGCAAAAGTTTGTTCAGATCAACAATCCTAAATGATTCGTCATCAAGACTTTCTTTGATCGCGGTGATAAACTTAATTTCTTCCGCCGGTTCGCAGACAAACAAAATCGAATTACCGCCGTTGGCGTTAAGCCTTATTTCCGAGTGTTTATCGGCTTCAATTAACTGCGTAAGCTGCGAGATCATTTGATCAGGACTGAGCGACGACATCATAAATGTTTTTATATTCGATTAGAGGGAGAATTTGGAGTTTATCTCCCGTGTAATTGACTTCGATAAATTTAGAAAAACTCTTTTGCAAAATTCTTTCAACAAAGTGACTTTTTTCCGAAAAAGAATACTGAATCCATTTGCTGCTCAAAATGTTCGTTTTATCTTCGATTGATAATAACCAATAAATGAACAAAATAAATATTTTGTCGTTCAAAAAAGGATGCTTAATTGATTTATTGATGCTGCCTTCCAACAGATTGAACTTTTTTAATAAAGTCAGGTATTTTGAAGCTGTCGTTTCGATTGTGCTGTCTGACCACTTTTGAATTTGCGCTTCGTTTTCTTTTAATTCTCTCAAAAAAGCCGCAACTTCTCCCTGCCTGAGAATTAACCTGCCGGAATAGTAAGCCGGAAAAAATATACTTGAATTGATCGCATCCAACAACTCATTGTTAAAAGAAGCATTCCAAAAAATCATCAGACGTGAATCAAGTGAAATTCCTTCTTTGATAACCAAATTTTTGACAATTTCTTTTTGATTGTTATTGCTAAAGTGAATAATCGTTGAATTAACAGCCTTTTCAAATCTTTCGACTGACTTTTTTGTTTTGATCTTGGTTGGTATGTCTTTAAATTTTGACGAGTTTTCTTGTTTTAGATAACTCCTAACCAATTCAAAATCAGGCAATCCTCCGAGAATATTAATATCGCTGTTTATTTTCACGAGTTATTAAATCTAAAGCTAAATTTCTATTATTTTACTACAATAATAATTAATAACATTTGTTTCTCCCGCACTCTTGATTAATTGCCAAAATCACTTTCATAATCAGTCATCATTGACGGAAGAATCTTCTGTGATTTTACGCCGAGTTCTTTTAATTTTTCAGCCCGGCTAATCAAGTTGCCTCTGCCTTGTTTCAATTGTCCGAGAGCTTTACTATAAGCGTCCTGCGTTTTGCTGATGTGATTGCCGACATCTTCCATACTGTCGAGAAAGCCGACAAATTTATCATAAAGTTTTTCACCTTGTTGGGCAATTTCAAGCGCGTTTTTGCTTTGCTGATCGCGTTTCCATAGATCGGAAACCATTTTGACCGCGCCCATTAAGTTGGTCGGACTGATTAATAAAATTCTCTTCGCGTAAGCCCGCGCCCAAATTTCCGCGTCGAACTGAATAGCCGCTAAATAAGCCGGTTCGATTGGCACAAACAGCATCACGAAATCGGGCGAATTTTCCATTTCGTCGTATTTTTTGCTGCTCAATTGGTCAATATGCGTTGATAACGCTTTTAGATGATCCTTCAAATTTCGCTCGCGGTCTTCGTCGGTTTCCGAAGCGCAATAACGGTCGTAAGCGACGAGCGTAACTTTGGAATCAATAATCAGTTTGCGGTTGTCGGGCAGATGAACAATGACATCGAGAAACTGCTGATCGCCGTTTGAGTTTTTGATCGGATGCTGCACATCGTATTCGCGCCCGCGCACTAAACCGTGTTTTTCGAGAATGCGTTCGAGAATCATCTCGCCCCAATTGCCTTGTGTTTTCGCTTGTCCTTTGAGCGCAGTGGCGAGATTATTGGCTTCCGCACTGACTTTATCGGTCGTTTCAATTAACTCCCGGACTTTTTCACCGAGCGAAAATCGCTCTTGCGCTTCTCTGTTGTAGGTTTCATCAACCTTTATTTTGAACGAATTGATTTCCTTACCGAGCGGTTCAAGCAAGTTTTGAATGTTGACTCTGTTTGATTCGGTGAATTTTTCGGTTTTAGCTTCAAGCAGCCGATTGGCAATATTTTCAAATTCGAGATGCGACTTTTGGCGAATATCTTCGATCTCGGCTTTTTGCGTGGCAAGTTTTCCTTCATTGGCATTCAAATTCGCCAGAAGCGTCGCGTTTTCACTTTGAAATTCCGAATTCATTTTAGTTAAATCATTGATTTTCACTTCATTGAGATTATTCTGAATCCGCAGTTCGTCAAGATTGTTTTTCAAAGATTTAGCGTGAGCATTAAATTGCGCCAGATGATTTCGCGCGGCGGAAATCTCATTTGTCTGTTCTTCTGTTTTTTTGTCGAGTTTACTGTTAATTTGATCCAATGTCTGCAACCTTTCCTGTGCAACGCCGAGATTTCCGGCGGATTCATTGAGATTGCCCATAATTTCGCCAATCTGCCGATCTTTCTGGATTATTATCGAAGTTTTCTCTTCGATTGTTTTACCGGCGTGTTTCAAATCCGTTTGCAGCCCGACGCGCTCCTTTTCAAATTCCTGCCTTGCCGCATCGCCGTTTCGGTTATTTCCTTTGAACAAAAAAACAGCGAGTCCGCCGATGACAAGACCAACGATAATTCCGATACCTAAATATAATAGTTCAATTGATGATTCCATTTTTCCTCCGAGAATATAAATAGAAGCGGTTATGAGAAATAGGAAAAGAAAATTATAAGTTTTTTGCTTTGAGAAAATTTACAGCAGATTAGAACTTCTAGCCCGATTTTTATTTTCTTTTGGTGTTCTGTTGTGAAATGCTAAAATTATCAGATTACAAATTATATTTTAACTGCGATTTAATAATAGATTGGCAGGTTTATTTGTAATTTAAATAGATTATTAGACTTGAGTTGTTAAATTAACTTTTTATTATTGATAACTTTTATCGGCAGGAATAACAGGAATTATTCCTGCTTGCATATAAATATCGCACAATTTGTTTGAAATCTCAAGATAAAAATTAGACTTCAATCCTTATCTTTCTAAATATATTCGGTATCAAATGCCGACAGGCTGCTGTTAATTTGAAAAAGCCGTTAAAAAGAATAATCAAAACACCGGCGCAATGTGAAAAACTTGGCAAAATCTCAAAATGAATAAAGTTGGGATTACCAGAACCCCGTCTGTGCGGACGCGAAATTTTCTTTGAATTTCTCCAATTTCAACATCACTACCGCGAAGTTTTGGTATGTGAAAGGTTTTAAAAGATAACTAATTCCGTTACGTTCAAAGGCTTGCAAAAGGAATTGGTCGTAAGCCGTCGTGAAAATTATCGGACTGTTTGATTCTTCTTTCTCAAAAAACTCGAAAACATTTCCGTCAAGCAGTTCGATGTCGGAAAAAATTAAATCGGGCGGCTTGTTGGCGCGAAACCATTTATGCGTTTCTGCAACGCTTTCGAGAGTCGCCGCAATTTTTATCGAATCGTCATAACGCCGAATAAAACCGCACAATTTTTCAGCGGCAAGCGGTTCGTCTTCGATCACAACAACTCTCATTTTTTCATTTCCAATAAAGGAATTTTGACGGTAAAAACGCCGTTACTTTTTATACTTTCAAACGGATTTTCGGTCAGCAGTTCGTATCTTGCGCGGAGATTTTGCAAACCTGTTCCGCTCGGCAGATTTGTTCGTGATTTCGGGCGGATTTCGTTTTCGACAATCAAACTTTGACCGTCTAATTTAACACGAATTTGCAAAGGATTTTCCCGACTTCCGGCATTGTGTTTGACGACGTTTTCGAGCAGACTTTGCAATGCTGTCGGCACGATCATCTGCCCGTTTATTTCAGAATTCTGAATTTGCCAATCGAAATTATACGCCGTGCCGAAACGCTTTTTTATTAGATACAGATAATTTTCGGCGAATTCGAGTTCGTCTTTTATCGAAACAACATCCGCGCTTTGCCTTTGTCATCATTGAGATTGATAAATGAAGTCTTGCCGCGCGATCTCCTGATGCTTAGACGAGTTACCATAAACATACCTTTGTCCTGCATCTCTTTATACGCCGCATCTTTTGCTTCTTTCGTGGGAAGTTTTTCTATTTCGTTCCTTCTGTTAATGAGGTCAGTCAACGGCGTATTTTGGTCGTTCATTCTTAATCCGGCGAAATAATTTCCGTCTTTATCCTCATCGTGTAGAAATTGAATGGTTTGGTCGCCGCGAAATTTGTCAAATGTCAGCGAACCGCCTTGACCTTTGCCCGTGTCGTCAAAAAGCAAGCCGCCAATTTCATCGCCTTTTTCGCTAAAGAAAATCATTCCCGCCGCTCTTTGTCCGTCACGTTCTTTGTAATATTTCCCGTCCATAGTTCCGGGATGCTGACGCTCTTTGTTGGAAATGACCATTTTGAGCTTGCCGTTTTTTTCGACGACATTGATTCGTTCGACATCAATCTCGCTGAATTTTTGTTTCTTATTTGAGCTAAATCCCATCAATAAAATGCCGCCGCCGACCAAAACCATTATCACGCAAAACGCTTGCAGGCGAAATATCTTTTTTTCCAATTCGTTTTGTTTATCAATCATAAAATTTTCTCCTGTAAATTCCTTATTTATTTGATACTTTAGAAGAAAACAGAATGTTTTGTGAACGAAAAAAACTTGAACGCCGGAAAATTTCTTTTGAACGCCGGAAAAATAATTGCCAATAAATCGAAAATCGTCAGAATCTGCTTTGGCGTGTAAAATAAGCAAATGCAAAAAATTACGAAATATCTTTTTTTGTCGCTAACAATCGTAATTTTATCCGTATTTGTAATTTTCGTTTATTATCAGTGGCGTTTGATGGAAGAAAACGCTTATCATTCCTGTAAACGATGATTTGGTTGTTCCATTCGGACAGCCGATTCCAAAATAATAAACATAAAATTTAGGAGAATATTTTAATAAATGTCTTTAACAGTTGTAGGTTCGGTGGCGTTTGACGCATTGGAAACGCCTTTTGGCAAGCGCGATAAACTTTTGGGCGGCGCGGGAACGCATTTTGCGCTGTCGTCGAGTTTTTTTACGGATGTTCGCGTCATCGGTGTCGTCGGCAACGATTTTACCGACGCGGAATGGGACGTTTTCAAACGTCATAACATCAACACCGACGACATTGAAGTCGTTGCGGACGGCAAAACATTTTTTTGGCGCGGCAAATATGAATTCGATCTGAATGTCGCGCACACTTTGGAAACACAGCTTAATGTGTTTGAAACATTTCAGCCGAAGCCTTCGGAAGAGTCGAAAAATTCCAAACTTTTGTTTTTGGCGAACATTTTGCCGATGCTGCAAAAGGAAGTGCGCGAATCTTCAAAAGCCGAATTCGTGGCGATGGACACGATGAATTTTTGGATTGATTCGATGAAAGATGCCGTCATCGAAACGATCAAAGTCGTTGACTGTGTGATAATTAACGATGCCGAAGCGCGTCAGCTTGCGGACGAGCCGAATATTCACAAAGCCGCGAAAAAGATTATGGAAATCGGCGGTTTGAAGGCGTTGGTCATCAAACGCGGCGAATATGGCGCGGCACTTTTTACGAAGGATTCTTATTTTGCGATTCCGGCATATCCACTGGAAAGCGTTTTCGATCCAACCGGCGCGGGCGACACTTTTGCCGGCGGTTTTATGGGTTATCTGGCAAGTCAGCCGACGATTGACGAAGCTGCGCTGCGCCGTGCAATGGTTTATGGAACTGTAATGGCTTCGTTTAATGTTGAAGAATTCGGTACGGAAAGAGTTGACCGATTGACGCACAAAGAAATTAACAAAAGATTCGGCGATTTCAAAAGATTGACATATTTTGAAGACATTCCGTTTGAACGTGCAACTTCAGCCTAAAACAAGTTCAAGGTTCAAAGTTTCAAGTTCTAGGTTAAAGATGAATTGGCTTTGAACTTGAAACTTTGAACTTTGAACTGTTGTTCTAAAAATCCCGAAATGACAAAGCCAAAAAAACCTTCGCTGACAAGTTATGCGCGTCCGCTTTCCAATCATCTGATTGCAGTAATCGGTTTGATTGCCGTTGCGTGTCTGGCGATTGGTTTTGCGGCGGCTTCGCGGAACTTGGAGGCGATTCAGCGTTGGACTTTAATCGTTTTTTTAATTTTGCTGGTTATTTTCGGCTTATCAATTTCGGTCTGGTTAATTCTTCGCTCATCGCGCCGCGCGGTGGTCGGCAAAAGCAATAAAGATATTGAATGGCAGGTTGATTCGCCGGAAAATCAAAAGAAAAAATTAAACGACGAAGTGCGCGGACTCGCCGAGATTTTGAACATTTCCGACGAACAATTGACCGATTTACTGTCGGCTTTCGTCGTGGCGGAAGATTTGGCTCTCAGGAAAATTCAGCAGGACGAGCGGAAACCTCTGTTTCGGCATATCAGAGTCAAAAATGTCGGTTTCGACGCGGTTCTTTTATCTAATAATACTTTGAATTTCATCGAAGTAACTTTTTTGGTCGCGCCCGATCTTCCGCAGAAAAAAATAAATTCAATCGCGGATAAGGTTTCAACGGCAAAAATGTTTTTCGGAGAAAATTATCCCGATTCAAAGTTAAAATTTTCGCTGGTTCTCGTAACTCAACTGGATCAAGAAGATGGTGCGAAATTACGCTCGACGCTTAATAAGGAAAGGTTTTCCTCGATTCCGGTTGACATAGACATTAATTTTTACGATTTTGAAGAGTTACAGAAAGTTTATGCGATGGAATGAAATCGTAAATCGTGAATCGTAAATTGTTTTAAGAAGTTAGTTGCGAATCGTGATTCTTTAATAGAAATTTTGTTTTTGTTCCGATAATCTATTTACGATTTACGATTTACGATTCACGAACAAAAAATTTATGCTTGAAAATAAAATAGGAATGATTTTCGGTGTCGCCAACAAACGCTCGATTGCGTGGGCTTGCGCTCAGGCGTGCATCGAAAACGGCGCGAAACTGGCTTTTACATATCAAGGCGAAAGATTGAAGGATAACGTCTTGAAATTGACGAAGGACATACCGAATACGATTATCGTGCCGTGCGATGTGCAGAATCAGGCGCAGGTTGACGCGGCGTTTGAAGCGGTTGAAAATGAATTCGGCAGACTCGATTTTTTGATTCATTCGATAGCTTACGCGCCGCGTGAAGCTCTCGAAGGCGAATTTTTGACAACGAGCCGCGAAGCGTTTTTGACGGCGATGGAAATCAGCACTTTTTCGCTGACGCAGCTTTCATTGGCGGCAGTTCCGTTGATGAAAAACGGCGGCAGTATTATCACGATGAGTTACTACGGCGCGGAAAAAGTCGTGCATAATTACAACGTAATGGGTGTGGCAAAAGCCGCGCTCGAATCTTCAGTCAGATATTTAGCCGAAGATTTGGGCAGACACGACATCCGCGTCAACGCGATCAGCGCGGGACCGATCAACACACTTTCGGCACGCGGCGTAAAAAATATGGGCGCGATGTTTTCACACATCGCCGAAAAATCACCGCTCAGGCGCAATGTCGAAGCCCGCGAAGTCGGCAACACCGCGCTTTTTTTGGTCAGCGATTTAGCTTCCGCCATCACGGGCGAAACGATTTACGTTGACTGCGGATTTAATATTATAGGTATTTAAGTTTAGGAAGTCTGGAAAGTCTAGGAAGTCTAGGAAGTAAATCTTCTTTTTCTTTGACTTCCCGGACTTCCCGGACTTCCCGGACTTCCCGGACTTTTATGGCAAACAAAACAATAAAAAAAGAAGACGCGCCCAAAGTTCCCGAAACCGTCGGCGAAGCCAAAGAACAGGAAAAATTTTCCTACTGGCAAACAACCGAAGACGAAGTTCTGCTGCGTTCGCCCGAACCGAGCGATGTGTTTAAAAGCTCCGATTCGTGGCGCGTTTTTCGCATTATGGGCGAATTTGTCAACGGATTTGATTCGTTGGCAACAATCACAAAAGGCGTTTCGGTTTTCGGTTCGGCGCGAACCAAGGAAGACAATGAAAATTACATTGCGGCGCGTGAAACCGGAAAATTACTGGCGGAAGCAGGTTTTGAAGTAATCACCGGCGGCGGACCCGGAATTATGGAAGCGGCAAATCGCGGCGCGTTTGAAGCGGGGAAAATCTCCGTCGGCTGCAATATCGAACTGCCGTTCGAGCAAACTCCGAATCCGTATCAAAACAAAAGTCTGACGTTCAAATATTTTATGGTGCGAAAGACGATGTTCATCAAATACAGCAACGCCTATCTGATTTTTCCCGGCGGTTTCGGCACGATGGACGAAGTTTTTGAAGCGTTGACGCTGATTCAAACGCGAAAAATTCGTAATTTTCCGGTTGTTCTTTTCGGTTCATCTTACTGGAAAGGACTTGTTTCGTGGATGACTTCAACGATGCTCAATGAAAAAAACATCAATTCCGAAGATTTAGGTTTGATGTATCTGACAGATTCGCCGAAAGACGCGGTTGATTTTATTATCAAAACTTGCGACATCAACGGACAAAATTACGAAAAATAATCAATCGAGATAATTTTTCATCCAATCGAGATAACTTTTCGCCACGTCGCTTGATTGCAAAGCGATGATTTCAGGCACATCGTAACTGTGGTTTGACTGAATGAATTTTTCCAGTCCGGCAAATTTTGCCGGAAGAGTTTTGATTAAAAGCAGATATTCCGGCTCTTTTTTCACTTCGCCTTCCCAAAAATAAAATGATGTCATCGGCGGCAAAACCTGCACACACGCGGCGAGTTTTTCCGCCACGATTTTTTCGGCGAGGTTTTCGGCTTCTTCGATATTCGGCGTTGTGGTTAAAACTACAATCATAAAATTTTAGCCACAAAAGGCGCAAAAATCGCAAAATTTTACTTTGTGTTTTTTGTGCCTTTTGCGGCTATTTTCGGTTTTATTTCTTCATTAAGTCGGCATATTGCCCGCTTTCAACCCATTCCAAAATCTCCGACACGCGCCAGATCGGGAACGGATGTGAGCGTCCGGCGTTGAGAATGTCCGCCCAGAATTTATCGAGTTTGTTTTCGTCATAGTTTTTCTGGAAATCGCGGGCTTGGTCCAAAAACAAATCGTAATCAATATGCGAAGAAAAAGTTCCGCCCGCAAGTTTCATCATTGTTCGCCCGATAACGTGCGGGTCTTGCGTAACGAGCAACGCGGCTCTGTCACACGAGAGTTCGGCACGACGCGCCCACGCAAGCAGCGAACTGCTGATGCCGGCGGAAACTAAAAATTTGATAATTTCCGATCCCGGAATTAAGCGGGAAATCGAAACATTTGCTAACGCCTCGATCAATCGCGCCGCCGTCAAATAAAGAACATGCTCGGCGTGAATATGTCCGACTTCGTGTGCGACGACCGCCAGAACTTCTTCATCGGTCAGACGTTCGAGAAGTCCTGAGTGCATCACAATCACGGGTTTATCAACGCCGCCCGTAAAAGCGTTGACAATCGGATTTTGCTGAATAAAAAAGTCCGGCATATCAACGCCGAGCGTCGTGCAGGCAATTTGCAGTTTGGCATGTAAATCCGGGCATTGTTCCGGCGTAACTCTAACTGCACTCGCCATAAACATTACGCGAATCGCCGATTCGCCGGTAACTTTCAGCAACTGTTTCAAAGCCGTGTCAATTCCCGGAATTGCCTTCAGCGCGGCAAGTGCTTTGCTGTCAGCCGGATGAATATATTCGTGCTTGTTCAAATCGGCAAACTTTTTGTGCGGCGCATTCGACAAAGGCAGACGGCAGCGTCCGCATTTGGCTTCGCCGTTGACATAATCTTCTTTGACTGCATTCTTTTGTCCGCAATAACGACAGCGAACACTGTATTTTTCGGCGACTGCGCCTGATGAATCTTGATTTGGCATAATTTAAAAGTTTAAATAGATTTTCCTGATAATTCAAATCTGTATTTTTGATGTTGCAAACGATGGAAAGTTATAAAAAGTTTCAAAAGCAAGTATTTGCAATAGTTATAAAATTTTTGCTGTCTTTAAATCCGTAATCTTCGCCAAACCAAAGCGTTAAAGATTTTGAAGTTTTTTCCAGTTCCGCTTGCGAAAGGTTCGGAAATTTATCAAACCATTGCTGACAGCTTTGTTTTTTGACGGTTTTACGCACGTAACAGCGAAGTCCTAAGTATTTGAAAAAAATAGACGGATTAAGTGCTTCGTTAAAATGGTCGGAGATAAAAGGTCTTAAAAGAACATCAAATAAAACGGCATTTTCGTTAAATTTCCAAACGCCGTTTTTAAGAACTAAAACGGCGGATTTTGTTTTATTTCCGATTTTGATGTCGCGTGTCAAACCTTCATAAAATTTTAATCCGGCAAAGTTGGCGCACAAATCGGCGTTTGAAAAAACGCTTGAAATTATAGTTCCATAGTAGGTGTGTTCCGTGAACTTTCCCCATTTGACCGCCTTTTTTTCAGCTTCGTCGGGCGTTAATCCTTTTGCTAATGCGCGGTTATAAATTTTGTAATAAGAATATCCCTGCTGAAAAATATGCGCGATTTTGTCCGTGCCGAAATGCGCTCCGTAAAGATTGACCGTCGAACTGATGCCGATGTAATTCGTCGGATAAACGAAAAATATAGATTTGCGAAAACTCGTTTTGTAACGCGCCGGCTGATTGATAAATTTATGCGATTCCATCCAACTGCCCGAAGCCGTGAACGGCGGAATTCCCGTTCCGACAAGATTATAAAATTCACGCGCAACCGCTTCGTCCGAGCGCAAAAACGCGAGTTCGGCACGTTCTTTTTCCGGCGAATCACATTTTCCTTTTTCAGTTTTATTTGCAAGACATTTTTCTGCAAAACTGATTTTATTATTTAATTTTTCTACTGCCTTTCTCAAATTATCTTCCGTATATTGAGAAACTTCATCGCCGATGTCGGCAAGCGGTTCGGGCGGCAGATTATATTGGTCGGTTTCAAAGGCAAAGGTTGACTGCAACAGCAAAATAGCGCACAAAACTAATCGGATAATCTTTTGGACTTTCATAATCTGAAAGTGTAACGCAGTCGTCCCGACTGCTGTCGTGAGTGCGTCCCGCGCTCACGTCTTTTTTTGACACGGAAGCGGGACGCATCCGATACGGCAAGCGGGACGCTTGTGTTACATTTTTACGCGCTTTAATCGGACAACCGTTTCGACGTGATGCGTCTGCGGAAATAAATCAATCGCGGTAATTGATTCAATCGAATAGTTTTCCGACAAAATCCGCAAATCACGCGCCAGAGTCGAAGGTTCGCACGAAACGTATGAAATTTCCTTCGGCTTGATTTTCAAAAGATTTTCAATCATTTCCTTTTCCGTGCCGGCACGCGGCGGATCGAGCAGAACAAAATCAATTTCGTGCAAATCGGCGGCGTTTTCCGCCAGCCAATCGCCGACATTTTCTGCGAAAATATCAGCGTGTTCGATTCGTGCGTTCTCGATATTTTTCCGCGCAAAATCAACGGCTCTTTCATAACCTTCAACGCCGATAACTTTGCCGAATTTTTTTACCAGCGGCAATGTAAAAAGTCCGACACCGCAATATAAATCAAGCGCGGTTTCGCCTTTTGCGTCTTTCGTCGCCGTTTCAATCAAAGATTCGATTAAAAAAGGATTTCCCTGAAAAAAACTCTGCGCGTCGTAAAAATAAGTGTTGCCCTTTGATTGAAAATTGATTTCGTCTGTCGGTTCGACGATTTCATTTGAGTAGATCGAAATTTCGCCGCCGCTGTTCGCCGCTTCGACTTCGACGATTTCAGCCCAGAAACTTTCCCATTCAACCGTTTCGCGCAGTTCGGTCAAAATGTTTTGCAGTTCCGGCGTTAAAATCGGACATTCTTTCACATCAATCACCTGATGCGAATTTCGCTGAAAGTAGCCGATTTTCTTCTGCCGCGTATCAATGTGCCACGCGGCGCGGGCGCGATATTCGTATTCTTGCGGACTTCCGATGATTTCGATTTCCTTTTCGTAATTTATTTTTCCGATACGCGACAAACAATCCCGAATAATCGCAACCTTCGCTTCAAGCTGCGCTTCGTAATTCATCTGTTGAAAATCACAGCCGCCGCAACGTCCGAAATATTCGCATTTCGGCTCGATTCGATGCGGCGACGGTTTGATAACTTCAACAATCTCGGCAAAAGCGATTTTGCCTTTTTTTTCTTTGATTCTAACGCGCAGTTGATCGCCGAGAGCGGCGAGCGATACAAAAACGGTCAAGTTTTCGGCAAAAGCCAAACCAAAGCCGTTTGGAACAATCTTTTCGATGGAAACTTCGAGAGTTTCGCCGATTTTGTATTTTCTGCTCAATAGACGTTTTCAACCTCGATTTCGATGCCGCCGACCATTCCGGCAAAAAGATTATAAAGCAACGCACCAATTGCTCCGGCGACAAAACCGATTACGCCATAAAAAATCGGAATTCCGATTATCATCAAAAGTCCGACAATCGCACCGCCGCCGCCGAGAGCAAGACTGTTTGAACCACCCGCGCTTGCACCCATTAACGAAATCCCGATAACAAAAAGACCATAAGGAATGCTGATAAGCAAACTCATTACCAGCATAATTACCGCGTAAATTTTTGCCACCGACAGAACCCCGAGTTTTTTGATTTGTAATTTATTCATAGTTTTTTCCTTTGTTTTGAAATTTTGGGATGGCTTATTTCATAACACAAATCACAAATAAAACAAACTCAGACGCGGAATTTCCGCTTGTTCGCGCAGACGTTTGAGAAGCATCAAATTATATGTTCTTTGATAAGTTTCATCATCCATTTTATTTTTATACGAGGCGATTTCCTTTTTAATTTCACTTTTTAATTTTTCGTTTGAAAAGTTCTCTAAAAGGCTGTCGTCAATCAAAGCGTCCAATTTTTCCAAATCCTTTTCCAGAGTTTCTGTGTCGGAAAATGTTTTCCGCAACTGCATCAAACGATTTACAACTTTTTCTAAAATTTTGCTCAATTCACCTTTTGATTCTTCTTTGGCTGATTTTAACTCGTCGGTAACTTTTTCCAGATGTGCGGCAATCGTTTCATTTGAGAAAAGTTCGCCTTGCGTTGAATTTTCTTCTTTAATTTCAGAATTTGGAATTTGGAATTTGGAATCTGAAGTTTTCCCAATCTGTGATTCGAGCCATTCGGCATATTGCGCTTCGATTTCTTCGCGGCAGTACATCAAAGACTTTATCGTTCTTTTCCGCGCTGGTTGTTTATCCGCCGCATCAAAGACTTTTGCAATGCCGCGCAAAATAATATGCAGCGGAACTTCGCGTTCCTGCCACGTTTCAATCAACGCCCAATCGAGCGGCGAAAGAAGCAGATTTCTCCCGCGTCTTCTGATAAAAGCTGCTTCGATTTCGGAAAAATAATTAAAGTAATTCAAAGTAATGGTGAATGATAAATAGTGAACGGCGAATGTTAAGAATTTCTTTAATTCACCATTCACCGTTCACTATTTACCATTATTCAAGGCTTATTTTCATTCGGCGCAGAGTGCGTAAATCTTCGTCGGTCAATTCAAGTTCGATGTTCTGCGGTTCTTCGTCAAAGTCTTCGATAATTTCCTGCAAACCGATTTCCAATTTCAATGTCAGATTCGGTTCGTAGCCGAGTTCGCGCAAATATCTAATGGCATTGGCGACCCGCGAACTTTTTTCAATCGCCAGATTTATTGACTCGCTCAGTTCGCGCACCGCGTTTTTTTCGTATTCGTCTAATTCCATTTTGCTATATGAAATGCTACTTGAGGCTTCGGAATTAGTCAAAAGTCTTTGAATTTATTCCGTCAAAGTTTTCCCGTCGGCACTCTTTAGAAAAACAAATGTTGCAAACTAAAGTTAAACATTTCAAAATGTGAATTATGAAAGCCTTGCAAAAAGCCGAACAGCTAAAAACTGATTTAGACAATCTGCGCCCGCTCGATGCGGAAGCCGAAGCACGGATTATGCAGAAATTTCGACTCGATTGGAATTTTCACTCAAACAATCTCGAAGGCAATTCGCTGACTTACGGCGAAACAAAAGCCTTAATTTTATTCGGAATAACCGCGCAGGGCAAACCGCTCAAAGATCATTTTGAAATCACCGGACACAACGAAGCGATCAATTGGATTCTGGAAATCGTCAAAGACAAAACGCCGCTGACGGAAAAATTTGTCCGTGAACTTCATACACTTTTATTAAAAGAAACAAGCTATAAGGAAGCGAAAACGCCCGAAGGAAAACCGACGCGCCGAAAAATCGAAGTCGGCAAATACAAAACGCAGCCGAATCACGTCTTAACGGTTACGGGCGAAACTTTCTATTTCGCCGCGCCTGAAGAAACTCCCGCGAAAATGCAGGAATTAGTCGAATGGTTTAGAAAAGAAAAAGAAAAATCGGACGTAAATCCGATAATTTTAGCCGCACTTTTTCATTACCGCTTCATTCGCATTCATCCTTTTGACGACGGCAACGGCAGAGTCGCACGAATTTTAATGAATTTTATCCTGATGCAATTCGGCTACCCGCCCGTAATTATCAAAACAGAAGATAAGGAAAATTATTACGCCGTTTTGCGCCTTGCCGATGCAGGAGAACTTGAGCCGTCTATCGAATACATCACGGAAAATTTAATTCGTTCGCTTGAAATAATGATTCGAGGCGCAAAAGGTGAAGATATTGAAGAACCGGAAGATTTAGACAAAAAACTATCTCTACTTGAGCAAAGTCTAAAGAGCATTAGTGTTGTGGTTGAAAAAAATAAAGACGGATTAGTTCAAATATTTGATTATTGCATTACCCCAATTACAATCAATTTAATTGAAAGGTGTGAAAAATTTGATCATTTCTATGAAAAAAAACAATTTTATTTTTACTCGGATAAGACTGTTTTTACAGACAGTGAAATTAGGAATTTCATCAAATCCAACACAAATGAATTAACCATTCGTTACTTGCATGAGGGTTTCAAAACTGTTGGATTTGGTTCTTTCAATCATCTGTCTTTCATAAGATTTGTATTTAATGCGAACAACTATTTAGTCGAATGCTCAAATAAAAAAACAATTTTTGAAAAAAGATATTCTAATTTATTAACTGAAGATGAAATGAACAATATAGTAAAAGCTGTTTCTGAAGAACATTTTAATTTTATTGAGATTAGGCGAGAAGAGTTAATTGAAGTGATAAAAAAATAAGAAGAATTATAGACAAATGTATTGGTAAACATAATCTAAAGCATTTGTTTGAATTCATCTTCGCTCAAAACCTTCACGCCTAAAGTTTCCGCTTTTGTAAGTTTCGATCCGGCATCGCTTCCGGCGACGACGTAATCAGTTTTTTTGCTGACCGAAGAAGATACGCGCCCGCCTTTTGATTCTATTATTTTCGCGGCATCGTCGCGTGTGAATTGTTCGAGTTTTCCGGTTAAAACGAAAGTTTTACCGACAAAATTTTCGTCGAAATTCGCCGTCGAATCGCCGTCAATTTCGGTTTTTACGCCCGCCGCTTTTAATCTTTCGATTATTTCCTGATTGCGCGGATTTTCAAAAAAGTTAAAGACGGAAACGGCGACTGCTTCGCCGATTTCGTGAATCGCGTCGAGTTCTTTGACAATTGCGCGTTCCAAATTTTCGATGTTTTTAAATTGCCGCGCCAGAATTTTCGCGTAGCGTTCGCCGACGTGCCGGATGTCCAAACCATAAAGTAATCTCTGCAAACCGCGCTGTTTTGAAAGTTCGATTTGTTCGATCAGTTTCGTCGCTGATTTTTCGGCTTTGCGTTCGAGCGCGGAAATTTGTTCGATTGTTAAATCATACAAATCAGCGACATTTTTGACTAAACCCAAAGCAACCAGCATTTCAACCAAAACATCGCCCAAACCTTCGATGTCCATTGCCTTTCGCGCCGCAAAATACAAAATCCGCGCTTTGACTTTAGCCGGACAGATTTCGTTTGTGCAGCGCGTTACGGCTTCGCCTTCGGGACGCACCGCGTCAAAACCGCAAACCGGACAAGTTTTTGGAAATTCGTAATCAGTTTCATTTCCCGTTCGTTTTGATTCGATAACCTGCAAAACCTGCGGAATAATTTCGCCGCTCTTTTCAATCAAAACCCAATCGCCGATTTTCAAATTCAACCGCTTAATTTCATCTTCATTATGCAAAGACGCTCTTGAAACCGTCGTTCCGGCAAGCAAAACAGGTTTTAGATAAGCAACCGGCGTTAATGCTCCTGTTCGTCCGACTTGGATATTGATTTCTTCAAGTTGCGTTGTCGTCTGCATCGCCGGATATTTATAGGCAATCGCCCAACGCGGTGCTTTCGAGGTTGCGCCGAATTCGTCCTGCAATTGTGTCGAATTTACTTTGACAACTACGCCGTCTATTTCATAATCGAGCGAGTCGCGTTTTTCCTGCATTTCATTGCAAAATTCAATTACCTTTTCAATATTTTCGCACAAACACACATTCGGATTGACATTAAAACCCGATTTTTTCAGCCATTCAAAATTTTCCCAATGCGTCGCAAAAGCCTTTTGATTTCCGCTCAAAACATCATAAGGAAACATATCGAGCCGACGTGAAGCGACGATTGAAGAATCTAATTGTCTTAACGTCCCGGATGCGAAATTACGCGGATTTGCATAAGTTTTTTCGCCCGACATTTCGAGTTCGGCGTTGATTTCTTCAAACACTGAACGCGCCATAAAAACCTCGCCGCGCACTTCGATTTTTTCGGCAAACGCATCTTTCAATCCGAGCGGAATTGTCCGAATCGTTTTCACATTATTTAAAACATCATCGCCGAAAACGCCGTCGCCGCGCGTCGCACCCGCAATCAAAATTCCTTTTTCGTAATGCAGAGAAATAGAAAGCCCGTCAATTTTGAGTTCCGCGACATAATCGAATTCGCGTCCGTCGGCGAGTTTTCGGCAACGCTCGTCAAATTTTCGGAGTTCATCAATGTTGTAAGAATTATCCAAAGACATCATCGGCACATTATGACGAAACGGCGCAAAACCCGTTGCGCGTCCACCAACCCGTTGCGTCGGACTGTCGGACGTAATCAGTTCGGGGTTTTCTTCTTCGAGTTGTTTGAGTTTCGCCAAAAGCGCGTCAAATTCTGCATCGGCAATCTCCGGCGCGTCGTTTTGATAATAAAGTTCGTTGTGCCGATTGATTTCGGCGCGAAGATTTTCTATTTTTTCAACTAAGTTGGACATTAAAATAAACTATTATATTCTTTGATAATTATAATTGTGAAGAAAACATTGTAAAATTTACGCAAATATAATTATGAACCAGATTTATGTTTAGCCAAAATTTGAAGTTTTGTCATTTTCCAAGATAAGGAGATTTGAAGAAAAAGCGACTTAATTTTTTTATCATTATTGATGAGTTGAGTATTGACGCAAATGATTTATTTCAAAATGAATATTCAGAATTAAACGCTGTTGCAAAGAAATAATTTGCTAATGTTGCGGTAATTATTTTAGATGTCTTGCCGACTATAATTCCGGCGCAGAAGTTTCACTTTATGCACCTCAGAGATTAAACTTCGGAAAAAAGGGCAAAAATAAAATTGGTGGAGGCGGCGGGAATCGAACCCGCATCCAAAGGTTGCGACCTAGAGAATCTACACGCTTAGTCGCGTTCACTTGGAGTTTCGCTTTCGACGAGCAGGTGAACCGACAAGACCTCATCGAAAACTAGTCTGACTAACATTTCGCTCATATTTGCAGACGGAAAATATGAACTAGCTTAAACTGAATTATGCTTCATTCACGCGCTTCAAGCTGACTTGTGATGAAACACTTGTGGCTAGAATAAACTAGGCAGCAAGAGCCAATTCTTGGTTGGCATTTGTGTTTTGCTTGGTGTTTTAACGAGCTAACAAGCAAGCCCGACGTGCATCCAAAGATCTATACAAGCCCCTGTCGAAGCCTGTCGCCCCCAATTTTTAGAAGGTCTTTTATAATACAGTTTTTTGATGAAAAGTTAAACCGCCGCGTTGGTTTCGCTTTTTTGATTGAATTTTTGTTTGGCTTTTTCGACCAATTCGTCGAAATGTTTTTCGAGATTCGGATTCGTGCCGCGCACACCGTTTATTACTCTTTCGCCCCAATTGACGTATTCAAGCCGTCTTTCGTCCGACCAGCCATCGGGCGGATTTTCCAGCACATCGCGGATATTGCTGATTTTGTCGCCGAGTTTGATGAGTTTCGCGCCATTTGACATTTCAGGTGCGTGTTCAACTTGTTTTTGTTTGCGTTCGGCTTTCGGCAGAGATTTGTCGTCGGTTACTTCCAAAACCATTTCGCAAACTTCTTCGCCAAAAAGTTCGGTGATTTCTTCTTTTGAGGTTTCGGTGTCTTCAATCGTGTCGTGCAGAACGGCGGCGATTAAAACATCGTAATCTTCGATTTTTCCGACGTTTGCCAGCAAATTTACGACTTCTAAAGGATGGTTGATATAAGGCGCGGCATCGTTGCCTTTGCGTTTTTGAGAAATGTGTTTTTTCGCCGCGAAACTGGCGGCTCTTGTAAAATCTTGTAAGTTATTCTTCATAAAATTAAAGAGTTTTAGCCACGAATAACACGAACAACACAAATAAATACTTTAAAATAATTCGTGTTATTTGTGTTATTCGTAGCTAAATTTATTTTACGACTTCTATTGTCAGAACCTGTTGCCCGGAAATCAGAAAGGCGGCGGGCGGAAGTTCTTGGTCGGTCAAAATCGTTGTAACCGTCGGCTTGAAGCCTCCGGCGGTGCGGTCATTATTCAGCGTCGCCAGCATCGAAGGCGGAAGATTCGGCATTTCCTTTGAACCGATAATCGCACCGTTGGTTACGCGATAAGTCTGCACATAAAGGCGATCATCTTTTTTCAAATCGTTGATGGTTTTGACGAGTTCGCTCAAATCCTTCGGCACAAATTGTTTTGAAGCCGCATTTTGCTGAATCGAATTGCCGTCGCCGACTGTTATCATCAAAGTCCCGGCAGGCGTGTCGGCGGGAATCGTAACCGGAATTTTCTGCGAGAAAATTTTTCCCGAGTCGGTTCTGACAAACGCCTGCACTTCAAAACTCATCCCCGCTTTGACTTCCGTTCTGTCGAGCGCGATGCGTTCCAAAGTCGCCGTATTGCTTCCGTCAATTGAAGTTACGCTTAAATTTATTTCGCTGATGTCCACATCGTCAAAACGGCTTTTCAGAAGTGCATTGACGGGCGCGGCAACCGAAACTCCGGCTAACTGCGTTGCCACCGCACCGGCATAACGATTGTCAATTTTAATCGTTTTTTGATTTTTGAGTTTGATTTCACCTTTTATTTCGATGGTTGAATCACCCATTCCACGCTCGTTGGCGACAATCGAATTATAAATCGCAATATTCAAAAGAAGCGGTGTTAGAAAATCGTCTTTGGCAACCTCGAAATTCAAAGTTTCCTGATTATTGCGGCTGGTTTCGAGGTTGAGTTTGACCGGAATCATCTTCGGCGATTGTCCTAAACTGCCGAAAACTCCGGTGGCGCGGTCTTGCGTCATACTGCCGACCATCGCATCGGGAACGGCGAGTTTGAAAGAATTATTTAAATTCGGAATGACGGTTACAACGTGCGATTCCGACATCGGCAAATCAGACGTGCCAAGACTCAGAAACGGATGACCGAAGGCGTAAATTTTGTCGCCGTCGCGGTATGTAACCGTGCCGCTTGCCGCCATTGAATAATCGCCGCGCACGAGCTGCATCGAAACGGATGCGCCGCCGAGCAAAGTTTTTTCGGTTGATTCTTTTAACGGTGTAATTTTCGCCGTTCCGCCGACGCTGGCGACGGGAAGCAGTCCGACGGACGCTAATTGCGGAGCGAAAAGGTTTAGTGTGTCCTGCGAAAATCCGTTGAACGAAAGCGGTGTGGCAATCGCCTGAAAGGATTGTCCGGCGACTGCCGCCATTGATGAATTCGCGCCGCCCGTTAAAATTGAACTTGAAATCGCTGCATTTTTCGGAAGATTCGTTTTATATGTTGCCGCCGCGAGTTCAGCAAATGAAATAGAACGCGGTTCTTTTGATTTTACTTTTTGATTTTCGTTGTGTTTAAAAATCGAAATCATCTGATCAATCGGCGTGATACCGCAAATCGGTTCTTTTGAAAAGGGAAAACTATAAGAAATTGCACCGACGAGTTTGCCGTCAATATAAACGGGCGAACCGCTCATCCCGGCAAAAACGCTCGTTCTTTCCGCACTTCCGCCGCTGATTCGTCCGACGATCATATCTTGTTTCGGACCGATTGCGCCCGGCACGATGCCTAAAATTTCGACTTGAAATTCTTCCGGTTCGCTGCCTCGAAAAACCGTCCACGCCGTTCCTTTCATCCCTTCTTTTAATTCCGATACGGGAAAAAACTGAGCGTTTGCGGCTTTATTATTGATACTTATTTTTTCGAGTTTAGCTTGAGTTTGTCCGAAAACGGTTAGACCGAAAACGGAAACAAGTAGAATTAGTGCAAAAAAAATTGTTTTCATTTATTAAACCTCTTCCTTTCTAACTGCTTTTTATGGTAACATTTTATCCGGCTTACCGAAAGTCCTTTTTCTCGGGCTGTTCATCTAAGACTCACAATATTAAATTCAAGTTGTATCCTCTTTCCTAAATTCGATTTATAAAATTATGGCAAAAATTACCCGTCTTTTTAAGAGTTTTTTCCGGCTTTTATTGCCCGTTATTATTCTGTTGGTGTTAGCTTTCGGCGCGGCGGCTGTTTGGCTTGTTCAAGAAACGGCTCATCCGCCGCAGGCGGCTTATCTGGTTACGCCGGAAAAATACGGCAGATTCAGCACACGCGGTGCAAGCATTACCGAAGAAACTTGGACGAACAGCGACGGCATTTCGTCACGCGGCTGGCTCTTGCGCGGTGCTGAAAACGCGCCCGCCGTCATTATGTTTCATCGTTACGGCGCGGATCGTTCATACCTTTTAGACCTCGGCGTAAAAATAAATGAAGCGACGAATTTTACTGTTTTGATGCCTGAACATCGCGGACACGGCGAAAATCCTTTGGTTGAAACCACAACTTTCGGCGGTTGCGAAATTGATGATGCAACCTCGGCGATTGAATTCGTGAGAAGTTTGAAATCGGACGGGCAGAATAATTTAGTCGGAAAGAACATCGGGTTTTACGGAGTCGAAATGGGCGCACTCGTCGCGCTTTCCGTCGCCGGTAAAGATGAAAATGTAAAATCACTCGTGCTTGATTCCGTGCCTTCAAATTCGGATGAACTGTTGAGTTCCGTCGTCGGGCGAAGATTTCCTTTTGCCAGCGCATTGACTTCACAAATTGCAGTTCAGGGAACTTATCTGTATTTTTATGACGGCTGTTACAACCGCGATTCGATATGTGATTTGGCAGCATCAATCTCCAATCGGCAGGTGTTGCTTCTGGCAGGCTCTGATGCGCCTGATTTCCAGATTTCGACGGAAAAATTGAGCAAATGTTTTCCGGCTGGAACAAAAGTTACGGCAAAAACCGATTTAAATCTTTCCGGTTACAGTATTACCAACGCCTCGCTTGAGCAGTCCGAATCTTATAATAGAAAAGTAATTGATTTTTTCGGAGAAACTTTGAAGTAATGAGCGATAGCGAGTGGTTGAAGATTATCTTTTGAAATGTTAGCAAATAACTCGGAACGCGAAATTAAACCGCCCGCTATCGCAGAAGGTTCCGGCTTTTATAAATTAAACCGCCCGCTCACGCAGACGGTTCTGACTTTTATAAAACAGGAACAAATTTTTCGTTGACCTTTTCCCAAAGCGTTTTAGCCAATTCTTTACGGTCGGTTTTTAGAACCGTTTCATCACCGAAGGTAATAACCGCCGTGAATTCGCGGATGTGAAAAAGGCGAAAAAGGTGCGCGGCAAAACCTATATCTTCCCACCAGCAGACAACATCACTCGCATTAGGTTGATCGGGCGAAGTTCGATATGTAATCGAAGCATAAGAAACGGGCAAATCGGTTTTGGCGGCAAATTCCAAAAAAGAAGAGTTAAACGGCGAGACCTTTTCACCTTTTGTACTCGTGCCTTCGGGGAAAACTATTACGCCTTCGCCGTTTTCCAATCTTTTGATAATTTCCGCACCGGCTCGCGGAATGTCGCGGCGGTTTTGCCGGTTGATAAAAATCGCACCCATATCATTGACGATTTTTCCCGCCAAAAACCAGCTTTCAATCTCGCCTTTTGCTACGAATACGCCTTCCGTTACAGCTCGTAAAGCCGGAACGTCCGTGTAGCTCAAATGATTACAAACCAGAAAAAAAGGCGGGCGCGGCGGTGTGCCGACGACTTCTATTTTCATTCCCGCAATTTTTACGAATGCCTGCGCCCACGCACGAAAAATTACCTGTCGCCAAAATAATTTATTGGGAATAAAAAAATCGCCGACAAACCAGATTCCGTATAACCCAAACGTTGACACAAGGAATAAAACGAACCGAAAACTTGCGCGAATATGTTTCATAATTGATTCCGGTGATTGTACAAACTCAAGCAGAATTATACCTGTGATTTAGAATCTTCACAAAAAAGGCGGAAAGAATTTCTTCTTTCCGCCTTTTTTATTCAATTAAAACCAAATTATGGAATTCTCAATTCCTGACCGACTTCGATCCGCGTCGGGCTGTTCAACACATCTCGGTTGGCATCATAAATATCCATATATCGCCGTGTCGTGCCGTAAAAACGCTGACTGATTCTTGCCAGCGTATCGCCCGATCTGACGGTATAAGTTTGTCCGCCGCCGGTTGACGTTCCTTCGTAATTGTTATCGTTTGCATAAGTGCCGGTTTCACCGAATTTCGGGAAAGAAGCCGACTGATTCAGATAAACGCCGAATTCCGTTCCCGATTTGACTTCGGCATCTTCGCCTTTGGTCAATCTTTCGCCGGCAAGTCCGCCGACTGCGCCGAGAATTCCGCCGATCAATGCGCCTTTTCCGCCGCCGATTGCGCCGCCTAAAATCGCGCCGCCCGCCGCGCCGCCGCCGATAAAGATCAGTTTGTCATTTTTTCTATCGTCGCCGGAAGCCGAGCCTTCATTGTCGCTTTTCGCTTTTTTCGTGTCCAAATCGGTCAGCGAACCGTTGATTGAACGGCGCGTTCCGTTCGGCAGTTTGACTTCGGTAAAACTTACACTAACCGAGCCGGGATCGCCGCCTTTTTTTGCCTGCTTGACCGAATCAACGCGCCCGACAATCGTGCTTCCAACCGGAATGACGACAACGCCGTTGTTTGAATAAACCGGCTCGGTTACGTTTGTTGTAAATGTATCGCCGACTCTTGCCGTTTTTGAACCGAGCGTTTCGTTCATCCGAACACGAATTGTTTCGCCTTTTTGAACCGTGTATAAGTTTGCCGATGTTCTGGAAGTCGCCGCTCTGCGGTTAATCGTCGGTCGGCGTTTCTGCGCCGCTGCCTCAAATGTGCCGAACACGAAAACAAACGCTAAAATCGCCGTTAAAACTTTAAAATTAAATACTTTTTTCATTATTTTCTCCTCTTCTATGTGCTAATAAACCAAATCCGAACAACATTGGCAATTGCCGATTTTAAGACGTTTCCACAATTTTAATCGTTGCTAAAATTATTTAACCTTCTGTTATAATCGTCTTTATATTAACATTTTACGTCGAAAGAATAAAAAATAAGTTTTTTTTCGGAAATTTTGAAATTTCGATTTATTAGGTGTATATTCAAAGCAGTTGACACATTTTAATTTTTTTGGTTTCCGGCTTAACCCTTAGCTCTTCTAAAGCTGAGGGTTAAGTTGTTTAAGAAGCTAAGTTTAACAAGTTTTTGCAGGGGAGATTTCTGTTATGCACCTTTTGCCGCAGGCTTTGCTTTTATTCGCACTTAATTTTATTGATGCAGTTTTAACTATTTATTGGGTTCGTAACGGTTTTGCAACGGAAGGCAACGGTTTAATGGCAAAACTTCTTGATATTGGCGATTTGCCTTTTCTGGGCGTAAAACTTCTGGTCGGCGCGATTGCCGCCGTCGTGTTTTGGAAATGGCGCAATCTTCGGCTCGCAAAATACGGTTTGGCAGTTACATTATTAATTTATACGGGTTTGATGGGCGTTCATTTCTTTACCGGACTTTTCGCATTCGGATTTATATCGGATAATTTTGTTAATAATCTCGCTTCGTGGTCGAACACATTTTTTGCTTTTATCCGATAATTAAACAGAAAAATTCAATAACCGCGTGTTTCAAAGTTGATTGAAACACGCGGTTATTTTTTTTCGTAAATAGAAACGCAACGCATATTCAAAAGAATTGCATCATAAATATCAAAATTTATACGGACAGGAAGGAATTATGACAAAAAAGGCAGTTTATCAATTATCGGCACGGCAGATTTTATTTTTAGCTTTTGGGTCGGCAATCATCGCCGTCGGCGTAATGGCTTTGTTGGGCAATTTCGGCAGTTTTTGGCAGCCGCGAAATAATGTCAATGTAGCGTTGGCGGAAAACGCTCCGACGGGAATTTCCGAACCGTCAAACGTCAGCGATGAACAGAACAGCATCGAAGTTTACAAAACGCTTTCGCCGGGTGTGGCGTTTATCACTTCAACTTCGTATCAACAGGATTTTTGGGGCGGCGTTCAGGAAGGCAAAGGTTCGGGTTCGGGTTCGGTAATTGATACGCAAGGTCATATTTTAACGAATTATCACGTTATTGAAGACGCACAAAAATTAACGGTCAGTCTCGGCGGCGACAAAGTTTATCCGGCAAGAGTGATCGGCAGAGACCCTGATACCGATTTAGCCGTCATTAAAATTGAGCCGCCGAAAGAAGGTTTAACCGTTATCCCGTTCAGCGATTCGGACAAACTCGTTGTCGGTCAAAAAGTTTTGGCAATCGGTAATCCGTTCGGTTTGGACAGAACTTTGACAACCGGCGTGATTTCCGGTTTGCAGCGTCCGATTCGCGCCCGCAATGATCGTCCGATTGAAGGCGCGATTCAAACCGATGCGTCAATCAATCCGGGTAATTCCGGCGGACCTCTGCTTGATAAATACGGCAGAATGATCGGCATTAACTCGCAGATTTTGTCGCCCGCAGGCGGTTCGGTCGGTGTCGGTTTTGCGATTCCGGTCAATATCGCCAAGCGCGTCGTGCCGCAACTGATTCAATTCGGCGAAGTTCGTCGTCCGAAACTCGGCGCGAATCTTTACGCCGTCGAGCAATTGCAGCAGCAAGGTGTCAGACTTCCGATAGAAAACGGTCTGCTTGTGCGAAGTATTCTGCCCGGAAGTGCGCTTGCCGGTTCAGGCATTCGCGGTCTTTCGCAAAGCGGTAACGGCGAAATTATCTTAGGCGATATTATCACTTCAATTGATGGTGAAAAGATGTCGAATTTAGATGATCTTTACCGTTTTCTCGATAAAAAACAAATCGGCGATTCAATTCAGATCGAACTGTTCCGCGACGGCAAAACAATGACTGTGCCGGTCAAACTTCTGCCTTTGCCGCAAAATTCTAATAATCCGGGACGAAGATTCTAAAATTGAAAATTACATTATGCTGTAAAAGGTAAAAGACAATAAATTTGTCTTTTACCTTTTACTTTTTGCTTGCCGTTTTTTGTGCTAATCTGAGTTTCTTTTATGGAAAAACTTGAATTAAAAGATTTTTATAATGACGGTTTCGGCTGGATTTGCAAAAACTGTGAACGTGAATTAAACGAACAGAGCAATATTTCAAATCAAAAACATTCGCGTCTAATGCGCGAAGGCGAAGCCGAAAGTAAAAATCCGCAGTTTTCAAATAAAGCGTTGGCAAAATGGACGGACGAAACGAACAGCGAATTAGTTTGTCCGCGCTGCGAAACTACGGAAAAACTATAAATGAAAATTCTCGATGTCGGATGCGGAAGCAATAAATACGAAGGCGCGATTGGTTTGGACAACAATCCGCGCACGGCGGCGGACGTAATTCACGACCTCGGCGAAGTTCCGTATCCGTTTGCCGACAATGAGTTTGATTTTGTAATTTCGCGCCACGTCGTCGAACATATTCCCGACGTAATGGCTTTTATCACCGAACTTCATCGCATTACCAAACACGGCGGACGAATAAAATTAGTTACGCCGCACTACACAAATCCCGATTGGGCAACCGATCCGACACACCGCAATCACTTTAATTGCTACTCTTTCAATACGTTTATGCCTGAACGTCAGGTTTTTGATTTTTATACGGAAGTGCAATTAAAACCGATTTATACTTATGTTTCGCTGGCAAACCTTTGGCGCAGTTTGGGTTTTGAGTTTCTTGTAAATTTAGATCAAAAATCGCCGTCGCTGCGATTTACGCGAAAATTTTGGGAGCATTATTTAAGCTATATTTTTCGCGGCAAAGAACTGCATTTTGAATTTGAAGTGGTCAAAAATGAGAAAAGAAGAAATTTACAGGGATAACAAGATAAACAGGGATAGTTTTTTAGAACAGTGTATTAGTTTTTATGCTGAACAATTTTGCGGCGTTTTACTTTCGGAGTAAGTGGAAAGTGAAAAGTAATAACAGATAGGTTTGGCAACTTCACTTATCACATATTACCTATCCTTTATCACTTATTCCGAAGGCTTTTCTCTCTCGGCATAAAATTTGAAACACCATCTCTTTTAGTTTTTTATCCTGTTTATCCTGACATCCCTGTAAATTTTTCTTCTGTGTTGATTAAACAATTTTTGTTTTCCATTTTCCGCGTTTGAAAAGAATTGCCGCCGCGACTGCGAGAACCGAAAAGGCAATCGTAATCGCCCAAAATACGCCGTATTCTTCCAAACCGAACGGATTTGTTCTCAATAAAATCAGACATACAAAATTAAATTATTTAGAAAAGAAAAAGAAGAAACCGCCGGCAATTTTCCGAACGGAAAATGCAAACGCGAAGTATTTATGCGACAGAGTGTTTAGCGGACAATGATTTTCATAACATTTGCGAATATAGCATAAATGCTTTTTCGGTTAAAATTCAAAATTCATTTTACTTAATCAAATGTTGACTTCAAACTTTTTCCTTGCCAATCTACGACTGTTCAAGGTATAAATTAAAGAGCGGACTTTTTCCGTTCACGCCTATTCAACCGAAAAAATCTTTTGAGAGGAAATCTTGCCTTGGACGTTGCCACAGCCACAAATACAACTTTTAACCAAATGAATTTCGCCGTTCAGGAAGAAAATACGCCTGTTTTGTCTGCGCTTGACACGGTTGATTTGACGTTTGAAATCGGTGTCTGGCTTTCGGGGCTGGAAAGTTTTTTGAATGTTCGTAATCATTCTTTTGCCGAAGAAAACGGCACAAAAGCGGCTTCGCGCGATTGGACGATAGAATTTCGATTGACGCATTCGACACTTCTTTTGTGTTCAAAAATGGCGTTTCAGCTCGAAGGAACTATCAAAAATCGTGATTTTTCATCAAACGAAAATGACGGAACAGAATTGACGAATGAATTTAAAATCAGCACGGATGAAGTTTATAAACTTTCTCAGGCGTTGAAAAATGCGGTTCTGCTCAATGAAGGATTGCTTCGCGCCGCGCCGCTCAAATTCGGCGAATGGACGGCTTGGAGCAATTTTCTTTCAGACAAATTCAAAAACTTGGAAGCGGTTGAGAAGCTCATCCAATCTGCTGAAAAAACGGGCGAAGAATTTTTGCCCGACGCTTTTCGGGAACTGCTCGAAACCCGTCCGATTTCGTTTGCGATGGAAGCCGATTTGCGGCTTGCTCTGCCGAGGTTTGCAAAGATTTTGAAATGGTTGAGTGTCATCGAAAAGATGCTCCAAAATGATGAACCTTTGAAGACTTCGCTGCTGCTTTTCTCGCGCATTTACGAGCAGATTCAGGAAATGATGGCGTATATCAACAATCGTTTGCTGCGTTTTCCGAACGAAGAAGACGATCTTTTCAGCTCGCTTGACGGCGCGGCTTACACGGCTTCGATAGAACTTCGCAAAGTTTATAATCACGAACTTGCAGGACTGGCGGAAATTCGTCCGACACCGGTGGTTTACGCCAAAATGGAAACCGCGTTTTCGCTTCTAAATGACAGTTTTCAGCAAACTCTGGTTAATTTCGCTCAATTGATTGAACCGAACATCGAACCGACAAAACTTTTTCCCAATTTTCAGTCGAAGTTCAGGCAGTCAATGATTTTGCGCCAAAATTTGTGGGACATTCTGCAATCGGTTAAAAAAGCCGAACAAAACCCGGAAAATTATCCGATGAATTCCCTGCACAAACAATTAACCGATTTTATTGATACGACGCTTCATTTTTTATTTTATAAAGATATGGAAACGGTTGAACGGTTTATCGAAGAAGTTTTAATTACCACCGATAAAAAAGATTTAGTCCCGATTCTGCACCGCTTCGGCGCGTATCTCGACACGCTTTTCGGACAAATAAATATGCGCGTTGTTCTAGCGAAACATCCGTTTGAATATCCGACTGAATAAAATAAACCCCAAGAATTTACAGGGATGACAGGATAGACAGGGATAAATTTTAAAATCTTAAAAATCCCCGTTCATCCTGTCATCCCTGTAATTTTCTTCCGTTTTAGAAATTCAACTTGAAGCCGAATTGGAATTGGCGCGGATCGAATGAAGCAGTCGGACGACTAAAATAACGTCCGCCGCTGTCGCGCTGACCAAAAGCTTTGACATCGGTGAAAAACGGCGTTGCCGCCGCTTCGTTGAAACGATTAAAAAGGTTGAAACCTTCGGCAATCAAATCGAGTCGAACTCTTTCGCCAAAATGAATGGCGCGGGTTAATCGCAGATTAACCGAAGCATAAGAATGCGTGATTCCGCGATTTCGTCCCAAATCTCCCGTCGAAAATTGTCCGTTGGTAATTAGCGGCGTGCAGCCGATTGTTCCCGGAACACAGAATATGCCGTCGGCACTGACGCTCGGACGGTCGGTTTGTGTTGCTTGGTCATTGTTGGCATCAACATTTGTGATGATGTTAAACGGACGACCGGACGAAATCTCGATGATCGGCGCGAGCGTAAAATCAGCGAATATCTTTTTCGTTAAATTGTCCGAATTGCGCCAATTATTCGGCGAAGCCAAAACTCCGCTGAAAACAAAACGATGCCGTTGGTGGAACAACGAATCGGCTTTTTCCGCCGCGAAATTATTGACATCTTGCCGAATCAGCAAAGTCTGCAAATCGCTCGAATCGTCAATCGAATGCGACAAAATATAAGAAGCTAAAAACGTAAAGTTATTGGCAAGACGACGTTTTAACTCAAGATTAAAAGCATTATAACTCGAATTACCGTCGGAAACCTGCGCGTTGACCGCACCGAACGGCGAAACCGTGCCGGGCGTTCTTAGCGAACCTGCAAGCTGCGAATTAAGAACTTCCGGCGTATTTACACCAGCCGGACAAATCGGATTTGAAGTCGAATCCGGAACACAAACCGTACCTTGAAAAACCTGCGCGGCATTGAGCAAGGAAGTCGGCGCGGGATTTCCCGCCGTCAAAACTGCCTGCTGTTGCTGCGCGGCATCGGCAATGTCCGAGTTAAACGCGGCGGCGAGCAGCGGATGATCATAAAAAAGTCCGAGCGCACCGCGCACGACTGTTTTGCCGTCGCCGAAGATTTCGTAAGCAAAACCGAAACGCGGCGCAAAATTATTCGTGTCGCGCAGAAATCCCTGCTGAACGCCGACGGCATCCTGCGCCGCCAAAATATCCGAAGCTGAAAGATTGATGCGTGAAAGCGGATCCATAATGCCGACCGGCGCAATCGTCTGCGTGAATTCGACATCTTAGCGAATACCGTAATTTACGGTCAAACGGCGCGTTGCTTTCCAAGTGTCTTGTGCAAAAAAGGCAATCGGCGTGTTTTTAATTTGGCTGACCGGATTGCCGAAAACTTGAATATAAGTCGAAGGCAAACCGAGTCCGTAAGATTGAACCGGCGTAAAAGCCGGAGCATTCACCGGAAAACCTAAGTTGGAAGCGGCGAAATCGCCGAAGTTGAAAAGTCCGGCGAAATTGAGTTCAAAAACCGCGCTCGGAATTCTGACAAAGTTAAAATCGCCGCCGAATTTCAAACTGTGCGTTCCGAGAATATAATTAAAGTTATCGGCAAATTGATAGCGCGTTCCGGTGCGGTCAACCGGCGAGAAAAGTTCGCGTCCGATGAACGCCGTTCCCGAAATATTAAAGGAAACCGCGTCGCCGTTTTGCGAACGGAAAATCGTATCGCGCCTGCCGTAACTGAAGCGAAATTCGTTTGCCGCACGTCCGCCAATCGTGGAATTGAGTCCCGCCGTAAATGAATAATCGGTCAATTCCGTAATGCCCGTGCGCGAAAAATCGTTTTGACCTAAAGATTGATTTTGTGATTCGACCTGAATGCCCGTCAGCGCTCCCGGATTGTAGCCGAAACGCAGAGTCAATTGATTATTGTCATTAAAATTGTGGTCGCCGCGAATCGAGAAAAAATTTGATCTGTCCGTCACCGGAAAAACTCTCTGCAAATCGTTAAGCGGACGAAACGCGATAAATTGACCCTGATCGTTTTGTATTTCGACGGGAATCGGTGCGCCCGTCAAAAAAAATCTTTGACCGACGACTTGTCCGGCGGTAATTGCGCCGCCCGCGCTGATTAGCGGATTTCTGCCGGTCAAAGCCGTCGTGCCGCCGCTTGACGCTAAATAGAGATATTGAACCGCCGTGCCGATTGCCGTGGAGTTGCCCGTCGCAATTAAACTTTGCGCGTATTGCGCTTGCGCCGGAGTTAAACGGGTGAAAGTTTGCGTAAATGGCAGAATCGGTGCGCCGAGAGTAACGGAAGCCGTCAAACCCTGCGCGACATCGCTGGTGAAAAATCCTGTTTCGTTTCGTTGACGGCGTTCATACGAAGCAAAGAAAAATGTTTCATCTTTGACAATCGGACCGCCGAGAGTTCCGCCGAACTGCGTGCGCGTAAAAGCTGATTTGAACGGCGCAAAAGGATTTCGCGCCTGAACGCTTTTGTCGCGGATAAAGCCGAAAACATTTCCGCTGTATTGATTCGTGCCGCGTTTTGTCACGACGTTGAGAACGCTGCCCGTGGCGCGTCCGAATTCGGGCGCGTAGGAATTTGTCGCAACCTGATATTCCTGCACCGCTTCCTGCGAAACGGTTGTTCGCGCCGCATTAACCGAATTATCGGTAAAATCTGCGTCGTCAACCTGCAACAAAGTCGAGCGTCCGCGCTGTCCGCCGATGTTCAAACCGGAAGTCGGCGCAGGTCCGATTGGTCGCCCGTTGATCGCGTCCGACGACGGATTTTTAGATTTGTTAGCTTTGGAATTTTAACCGTAAATACAGACTCTAGGCAAGCGGCAACGAAAGGATAAAGGCGAAAGGATAAAGGTTAAGAGATGAATAATTAAAAAGAGGAACGAATTATCGGCAGTCTCATTCGTTCCTCTTACTTTATCCTTTATCCTTCAGCCTTTCGCCTTTTAAAAGCTGAATCTTGCGCCGAATTGAAGTTGCCGCGCCGGAGCTGCTGATGTAAAACCTAACGGCGCAGTCGGGGCAACACCTTTGATGCCGCGGGCTGGACCGGTGCCGAGTGCGGCGCGGTCGGCAAGGCTTAGACCGCCGACGATGTTATTGATGCCTTGAAAATTCGTGCGGTTGAACAGGTTAAAACCTTCCACGAGAATTTCGAGATTTCGCCGTTCGGAAAATTTGAAACGGCGGCTGAGTCGGGTATCCAAGCTGTAAAAACTTTCGCCGATGCCGGTATTTCGTCCGAGATCGCCGGGACGATCCGATTGTGAACGCCCGTCGCCGTTGGCATCAAAGCCGAGCAGGACGTTGAACGGTCTGCCGCTGCCGTAATTAAAAATCGGCGAAATGACAAAATTGCTGAAAATTTTCCCTGCCGTCGAATCGCCGTATTGCTTTGTTTGATAAACGCCGCTTAGAACGACACGATGCCGTTGATCAAATGACGAAAGAGCGCGGTCGGCGCGGACATCGAGCGGATTTTCCGCCGAAAAGTCCGAGTTAAAATCCGTTACTTCGTCAATCGTTTTGGAAAGCGTGTAATGCGACAGAATGCTGAAGTTTTGAGCAAACCGTCGGCGCAAAACAAAGGTCGCGGCATTATAAAACGAGTTCGCACTCGATTCGTAAATATTGTCCTGAAAACGGAACGGATTTTGAAAATCGCTCGTCAATCCCGCCGCTCTCTGAGCCGCGCTCGGAAAACGGATAAAGGTCGCGCCGCCGTCAGGATTGAGCGGATTAACCGGACCTGTTCGCTTGAATTGATTGGCATCGCGGTTGCGCGTCAGGTAAATCCCGCGATTATATAAATAGCTGATTTCGCCTGAAAAACCGTAACCCAAATCGCGCTCGATGCCCAAACTCGCCTGATAACTTTCCGGCGTTTTGTAATTCGGATCACCCAAGAATCGAACTTCAAGTGTGCTGTTTTCAGTCGGCACGACTCCGAAAATGGCTAAATCAGCCGCCGTCGGTGTCCGCTGAAAATTATTCGTTACGGCGAGAAATCGTTGATAAACGGCAAACGAGGTCGGCAGAAAACCGGCTCCCGGATTTGCCGGATCACGCGGCAAACCGCCCGAAGTCGCCGTTGCCAAAACAATGTTGATATTGTCATCTGGAAAATTCGGATTGCCGAGTGTTCTGATAACGCCGGAAACGAGCCGGTTGACATACGCCGTAAAGATTCCCGCGCCGCCGCGAACAACGGTTTTTCCGTCGCCGGTGATGTCGTAAGCAAAACCGGCACGCGGCTGAAAATCGTTTTTATCGGTATTCAAACCGAACGGTTCACGGTTGATCGAATAACGTAAACCATAATTAAACGTCAAATTTCGACGAACCTTCCAAGTATCCTGTCCGTAAAATCCTGTTCGCACATTCAAACCTGAAATCGTATCCGCGCCGAAACCCTGCTGATAAACAATCGGCAAATTCAAATTATACGACTGCAGAGCGTTAATTGGTTGTTGAAGAACTCGACACACAGGAACGGCTGGATTTGGATTTGGCGTAGCTGGGTTTGCAATTGTCGGACTGCACAGTGTCGCGTTATTATTCCTCAAAAAATTGTCAAGATTAACCAAGGTCGCCGGACCGAGTGCCGGATTGAGCGCAATAATGTTGGAAAGCGGAATCGCCGCGCCGAAGTTAAAACGTCCGCCGAAAAATGTTTCGTTGATGTCGGTTTCGTTGACGAAGAAAACATTTCCGCCGAATTTTAAAGTGTGATTGCCGACAACGTGCGAAACATTATCAAGAAAATCGTAATGCCGTTCAATGCCGAGCGAAGGCAGAAAAATGTCGCGTCCGAAATTACCGAAACCGTCAATGTTGATTTCAGGACCGATTTGGTCATTCGGAGTCAGACGTGATTTGTAATAAAAATAATCGGCTTTGAATTCATTAACTGTTTTCGAGCCGATTTGATTTGTATGTGAAAGCAAAACCCCGGTGTTAAACTGATTGAGTGTGCGCCCGCGCGAAACCGCCGTCAATGCGCCCGCCGCTTGGTTTTCCGCCAGCAAATCATTAGCTGTTACGCGCACGTAAGTATTTGAACGCGATGAAAAATTATGGTCAACACGCGCCGTGAAATAATTCTGATTTTCATTAAACGGAAACTGACCGCTTGCATCTTGAAACAAAGCAATCGTGCGCGGAAACGCCGCTGCCGTTGTCGTCAATGCGCCGCGCAAACTTCCGCCCAAAACATTTGCCGGAATACCGTTTATTAAATCGGTGCGTCCCTGCAAAAATGTGAACAGCGAGTTTTGTGAAGAAGTTACGTTGAAATTATTCGGATCAAAGAGATTAACGAAAGTGTTTTGATTCTGATTAAAACGCTCGAAAGAACCGAAGAAAAATGTTTTGTCCTGTTGAATCGGCGCACCGAACGAGCCGCCGTATTGTTGGCGGTTAAACTCCGATTGTCCGTTCGGGTTAAAGTCGAAAGCGTTTCGCGCATCGAATTTATCATCGCGGAAAAAGCCAAAAATACTGCCTGAAATGCGGTTTGAGCCGGATTTTGTAACCGTATTGACGATGCCGCCCGACGACAGACCGAATTCGGCGTTATAACTGCTTCGCAAAACCTGAAATTCCTGCACGGCTTCCTGTCCGACGGTTTCAAAAACGCCGCCGGTGGTCGTAATCGTCGGTCCGCCGTCAACCGTTACGAGATTGCCGCGTCCGTTGCTGCCACCGAACGACAAACCGGAAGCGCGTCCTTGTGCAACGCGAAAATCCGAAGCATCGGCGATGTTGTCGCTGTCGCTCACGCCCGGCGTAAGCAATGCCAGATCGAGATAATTGCGCCGACTAAGCGGTAATTCCAAAATCTCCCGTGTGCCGAGAACCGATGATTGTTGTGTTTTTTCAACTTCGACAATATCCGTATTGGCAAACACATCCACGCTTGCCGTAACGCCGCCCGCCGTCAGTTGAATCGGAATATTTGCCTGCTGTCCGACAAGTAATTGAATTCTTTTTGTGTTCGCGGCAAAATTTCCGCTCGAAGATTCCGCCCTTAAATCATAATCGCTCGGCGGAACAGCCAAAAAGATATACTGCCCGTTATCATCAGCCGTCGCCGTGCGCGTCGTGCCGCGAGCCGTATCGGTTAAAGTAACGGTTGCGCCCGGAATCGCCGCGCCGGTTGAGTCAGTAACCAAACCGCGCAGTTCAGATGTCGAACTCGATGCCTGAGCAAAAATTGAAGTTATGCTTAATAAAGTCAAGCAAAAACATAACGAAAAAAATATCAAAAACTTTTTCATAAAAATTATCTCCTAAGCCGATTTATTTCCACCTTATTTTAATTCTTCCCTGCCAAATTGTCGTATTGTAACTCTTCGATGAGAGCATCAAAAAAATAGTTACCTTGCCCAACAAAATATTTCATTGACTCTTTAAAATTCCCCGCACAGCCATTTCGCAAATGTCTTCGCAGACCTTTTCGACGGACATTTTCCCTTTCTGACTAAACCAGCGCGAAAGCCAGATAATCATTCCCAAAATCGTAAAAGTCGCCGTCGTCAAATCTATTTCTTCGAGTTTTCCTTCGTTTTCAAGTTCCGCCAAAGTATTGCGAATAAAATCAAAGTATTCGCGCCGCCTTTTCAAAGTTTCTTCACGCTGATGAAAATTCAATTCATTGTCTTCGTGAGAAATAATAATCACCGCGTGATTTCCGCCCGCCGACAGACGCGAATGATTTAATATAATAAATCTCAAACGCTCTTCCGCATCCTCAATTTTTTTTGCCGGATTCAAAACTTCATCTTGAACGCTGTCGAGTCCCAGACTTATTATGCGGTAAAGCAAATCCTGCTTGCTTTCAAAATAGTAATAAAGTCCGGCTTTCGTGATACTCAGCGAGTCGGCAATATCATTCAGCGACGTGGCGTTGTAACCTTTTGAAAAAAATATCTGCGCCGCCGTCAAACAAATCTCCTGCGCTTTATCCTGACTTTTCGATGTCCCGTTTTGTATCATTCAATTCAATAAATATCAAATATAACCGACATATTTTCAGGTTTGGCAGATAAATCCACACTACTTTTATTCAAATCCCATCATCTATAAATTTAGCTTGTTTCGACTGTGTGTTTGGGGTTTTTAACTTACCGTTCGGTTAAATTTTATTAAATTTAGTCAAAACGCTGCTGATTGTCAAGGTATTTCCTTGTCATCTGTATTTATTTCTATAATTTATTTCTGTAAATGTAAGGAAGATTTTAATTTACTGTTTATTCTTACCCGCTGAAAGTGGCTGACGGGTAGAATGTGCCAAGATTTCCCGCGCATTTTTACTGAAACTCAGAGCAGAAATTGCCAATTTTGCAAAATGCGGGACAAACGCAGCACGTCTTAAAATTGAACAAACACGCAGTCTTTTTTGAAATTTTTCCTTGTGCAGAACTTGATAATTCTCGGCGATTTTATGCGGCGAAAACATATTGTCAGAAATACTTTCCGCCAAAATTTCCGCGCTTTCGAGTGCCATCAGCATTCCGCTGCCGGTGAACGGGTCAATAAACGCTGCCGCGTCGCCGACTGTGAAAAGATTTTTTGCCGGATTCAAATTTCTCCTGCCGAAGCCGTCAACCGAAACCGCCAGCCAATCAAAAACGGGCGCGGCATCTTTCATTGTTTCCCGCGCCCGTCTATTTTGAAAAATTACTTCTTCAACTATTTTGTTCGCATCACCGGAAAACTCTTTAACGATTTCGGCTTTTATCAAAAAACAATGATTTGCCAAACCGTTTTCAACAAAGCTCAAACCGCCGTAACCGCCGCGAAAAAAATAAATCTCGCAAACATCTTTTCCCAAATTCACATTTTGTAAATGCGTTTTAAAACCAACCAAACGATTTTGGATTTTAGATTTTGGATTTTGGATGACTGAAACTTTGGACTTTGGACTTTGAACTTTGGACTTTTTGGCGAGTTTTGCCAAAACATTCGCCCGACCTGTCGCGTCAATCGTCAAATCTGACAAGATTTTCTGTGTTTCGCCGTTTTGTGTTTTGATTTTCACGCCGCAAACTTTGTCATTTTCAAATATAATTCCGATAACGGAAGTTTCTTCCAAAACATTAACGCCGCATTGTTTTGCTTTTTCCATCAAGCGAAAATCCATTTCGGCGCGGCTCAAACTCAACGCACCTTGTATGTTGCCGAACCATTCGCTCGGAACGGAAACGGATTTCCCGTTCGGCTCATAAAAAACCGTTTTCGTAATTCGTTCGCCGCCGCTTTCCAGCATTTTGTCCAGAACGCCTAACTCTTTGAAATGCGGCAAACATTCGGGCGAAATAAATTCACCGCAGAGTTTATGACGCGGAAATTTTTCACGTTCAATCAAATAAACATCAAATCCCCGCTTTGCCAGACGAATCGCCAAACCTACACCCGCCGGACCTGCTCCGACGATTGAAATTTGAAATTTGAAATTCGGCATTCGGGATTTCATTAGACTCATAAGTACGTAAACGAATTTACTAATTTTCCGCCTTCTTGCTTTCTACATCTGTTTTTTTCGATAGAAACATATCCAGAATCAGCAATCCCGCGCCGATACAGATTGCCATATCCGCGACGTTGAAAGTCGGATAATGCCAATTGCCAAACTGTATATCAATAAAATCAATAACAAAACCGAGCCGCATCCGGTCAACGACATTGCCGAGAATTCCCGCAAGCAGTAAAGCCAACGCGCCCAAAAGTCGGTCGTGAGATTTCGGCGTGCGCCAAAAATAATATAAAACCAAAATCCCCGCAATACCCGCGACAGCCGAAAGTCCCCAACGTCCCGCATCGCCGTGATTGTCGAGAAAACTAAACGCCACGCCCGTATTTTGCGCGTAAATAAAACTCAAAAAATTCGGAATTATTTCCTTATCGTCGCCGAACCGCAGACGGCGAACCGCCCACGCTTTCGACGTTTGATCTATTAAAAAGACCGCGCCCGTTGCGATTAAATATCCGATTTTCCAAAATACGTCTGTTTTTTTCACTTTATTATTTTCACCAAAAAGTTTTAGAAGCGATTTATGCCGCTGCGGTTTGCTCGATTTCCGATAATGCCGCGACACATCTTTCGCAAACCGTCGGATATTTTTCCGATTCGCCGACGCGGGTTGAATAATTCCAACATCGTTCGCATTTTTCGCCGTCGGCTTTTTGGATTTCGACGTTAAATTTATCGCCTTCGTGAACTTCGACCTGCGACACGATAAAGATATAACGCAAATCTTCATAATAATTTAGAAGAAAATATGTCGTATCTTTGTCAACCGTCAAGATAACCTTCGCTTCCAAAGAAGAACCGATAATTTTCGCGCCCCGCGCGTCTTCGAGTTTTTTCAAAACTTCATCGCGGATTGAGAAAATACGTTCCCAATCCGACAAAAGCTGCGAATTGTCCGCGCCGGAAACTTTTGGAAATTCCGCCAGATGAACCGATTCGAGTTTTTGATACGGCAAATTTTCAAATGCTTCGTCCGCCGTGAACGCGAGAATCGGCGCGAGCAGACGGCAAAGTTTGTCCGCAATTTCATAAAGCGCGGTTTGCGCCGAACGGCGTTCAATCGAATTCGGCGCAAGAATATAAAGCCGGTCTTTGATAATGTCAAAATATCTCGCCGAAAGCGTAACGGTTACAAAATTATAAAGCGTTTGATAAGCCGTTTGAAAATCGTATTTTTCGTAGCCTTTCAAAACCTTTTCAATTACGACATCGAGTGATGCCAACGCCCAACGGTCAATTTCCTGCATTTCGCCAAACGCAACTTTGTCAGATTCAGGATTAAAACCGTCCAAATTGCCGAGCGCGTAACGCAGAGTGTTTCTAAATTTACGGTAAGCGTCAACAATGCGCGACAAAATCTCGTCCGAACAGCGCATATCTTCGGTGTAATCAACCGCCGCCGCCCAAAGCCGCAAAACTTCCGCGCCCGATTTATTGACGACTTCATTCGGCGAAACGGCGTTGCCGGTTGACTTGTGCATCTGTTTGCCTTCGCCGTCCACAACCCAGCCGTGCGTAATCAAATTTTTATAAGGCGATTCGTCGTGTGCGGCAAGTCCGCACATCAAAGACGAATTAAACCAACCGCGAAACTGATCGCCGCCTTCGAGATAAACGTCCGCCGGAAACCGCAAATTGTCGCGCGTTTCAAGAACAGCGACGCACGACGAACCCGAATCAAACCAAACGTCCAAAATATCGGTTTCTTTCGTAAAATTTTGACTCGAACACTTCGGACATTTGAAATTTTCAGGCAGTAAATCCTTTGCTTCGCGGTTATACCAAGCGTCCGCTGTTTCCTGTTGAAAAATGTCGGCGACGTGATTGACAACATTAACATCGGCAATCGCTTCGTCGCAGTCGTTACAATAAAAAACCGGAATCGGAACGCCCCAAACTCTTTGCCGCGAAACGCACCAATCGGGACGATTCTTGAACATATTCTGCATTCTTCCCGCGCCCCAATTTGGATGCCAGTTGACTTTTTTAACTTCGCGCAGAGCATTTTCGCGCAGAGAGATTTGCTCGCCCGTTTCGGCTTCTGCGTCCATCGAAATAAACCACTGCGGCGTGGCGCGAAAAATTACCGGATTTTTGCACCGCCAGCAATGCGGATAACGATGTTTATAATCTTCGGTAAAAAGCAGCGCGCCCGATTCGCGCATAAATTCGACGATTTTCGGGTTAGCTTTGAAAATAAATTCGCCGCCGAAATGTTCGACTTCCGACGTAAATTTTCCGCCGTTATCAACCGGACAATAAACTTCCAAACCGTATTCTTTACCGATCACAAAGTCGTCGTGTCCGTGTCCGGGCGCGGTGTGAACGCAGCCCGTGCCGGATTTATTCGCCGTTTTACTTTCAAATTTTACGTCGAGTTCGACTTCCGCGTCGGCTTCGCCAAGCGAAACGTGGTCGCCGTTCATCAACAGCGAAGTTCGGTCAAGCCAAGCGTGTTTCGCTTCGAGTTTGTCTAATTTTGAACCTTTGAATCGCGCCAACTCTTTCGCTCCGTTCAAACCGCAAAGTTCGGCAAAAGATTTTGCCAGTTCTGACGCGACAATATAAACTTCGCCGTTCGCTTCAATCGCCGAATAATCAAATTCGGGATTGACGGAAATTCCCAAATTCGCGGGCAAAGTCCAAGGTGTCGTCGTCCAGATGACGACGAAAACATTTTTTCCTTTCAAATTTTCGTCAATCAAACCCGCGTCTGATTTCAGCGGAAATTTCACATAAACCGACGGCGAAGTGTGCTGTTTATATTCGACTTCGGCTTCGGCAAGCGCGGTCTGATCGTGAACGCACCAATAAACCGGGCGCAAACCTTTATAAACGTAACCGCGCTCTAAAAAAGTTCCGAAAAGCCGCGCCGTTGCCGCTTCGTAATCGTTCGACATCGTTAAATAAGGATTTTCCCATTCGCCGAAAACGCCAAGTCTGCGAAAATCTTTAGTTTGTCCGTCCATCGCTTTGGCGGCGTGTTCGCGGCACAAACGGCGAAATGTCGAAACGGGCAAATCCTTTCTGTCTTTGCCTTTTTCCGCGAGTTTTTTCTCGACATAAGTTTCAATCGGCAAACCGTGGCAGTCGTAACCCGGCACGAACGGTGAATTAAAACCCATCATCGTGCGCGTTTTGACGACGAAATCTTTTAAAATTTTATTGAGTGCCGTGCCGATGTGAATGTCGGCGTTGGCATACGGCGGACCGTCGTGCAGAATAAATTTTTTCGCGTCTTTTCTCGAATCGAGAATTCTTTCGTAAAGTTTCGCGTCATTCCATTTTTGCAGACGCGCCGGCTCCGCCTGTCCGAGATTCGCTTTTTGCGAGAAGTTTGTCTTTGGTAAATTAACGGTTTTTTTCAGTTCTAAAGTTTCACTCATATATTCAGTGGTCAGTGGTCGGTGGTCAGTTTCACAAGACCGCGACTAGTTTCAAAAGTTCAAATTTTATCATTTATTGCACATAAACTCGCAATCTAAAATCTAAAATTTAAAATCCAAAATGAAAAAAGTCCCAAGCCGTTTGTTGACTTGGGACTCGTTTAAGCAAAGTTTTACCTTTGGCTTAACTCTTTCGAGCAAAGTCCCTGTTGGTAATAATGCGGATTATGTTGCTGTTGAATCTCATAAATTCCTGATTCATTTATGCCAAATTTTAGATTGGAGTGCAAGCGAGCCGCTTGCACTCCATATTAAATTACCAGATTTTACAAAAATCGGTTCTGACCATTTTGTCGCCTTGTTTGCAGGAAAACGCTTCGGCAAACTGCGGCAGATTGGAAAGAGGTCCGTTGACGCGGTAACGGGCGTTTGAATGCGGGTCGGTCAAAACCTGCTGGCGTTCAAATTCCTGTGTTGATTTGGTCGCCCAAACCTGTGCGTAACCTAAGAAAACTCTTTGTTCCGGCGTGAATCCGTCAATGTTTGCCGGTTTCGGTTCGCCTTCCAGCGATTTTTGATAAGCCGCGTAAGCCATCGTCAAACCGCCGAGATCAGCCAGATTTTCGCCGAGCGTCAATCTGCCGTTGATGTTCAAACCGTCCTGAATTTGATAATCGTTAAACTGATTTGCTACGCAGTCAGCTCGTTCGTTGAACTTTTTGCGGTCTTCCGGTGTCCACCACATTTTCAAATTCCCTTCCGCATCATATTGACTTCCGCTATCGTCAAAACCGTGCGTGATTTCGTGACCGATGACCGCGCCGATTGCGCCGTAATTGATCGCGTCGTCAGCGTTGGCGTTGAAAAACGGCGGCTGAAGAATGCCCGCAGGAAAAACGATTTCGTTGTAACTCGGATTATAATAAGCATTTACCGTCGGCGGTGTCATTCCCCATCGAGTTTTGTCAACTTTTTCGCCGACATCTTTGATATTGCGGGCAACTTCAAATCTGGCGACATCTCTGGTGTTTTTGAAATAAGAATCCCGGTCGAGTTTCAAACCCGCATAACCGCGCGGATTGGTATTAAAACCGATTTTGCGCTGGTAAGCATTGAGTTTTAATAACGCTTTTTCCTTTGTTTCAGCCGCCATCCAATCAGCCTGTTCGATGCGTTCACGATATGCGGCGAACAAATTATCAATCAATTCGCTGACACGCTTCTGCGCGGCGGGCGTGAAATTCTTTTTAACAAATTCCGCGCCGAGTGCTTCGCCGACGGCGTTGTCGGTAGCGGCGACACAGCGTTTCCAGCGCGGCTGCTGTTCTTTTGTGCCATTCAAATACTTGCTGTAAAAATTGAAATTTTCGTCAACAAACGCTTTGGAAAGACGCGGCGCGGCGGAATTTATCGCCATCCAGCGCAGATAAATTTTCCAATTGATAAGCGGAACGTCCGCCAGCATTTGATTAACTGTCGTGAAAAATTCCGGCTGTCCGACGTTGATTTCCGTAACGGTCGGAACATTTCGCGCCGCCATATAATCAGTCCAGGAAAAATTCGGAGTCATCTCGCTAAGCTGTGCGAGAGTTCTTTTGTTGTAGCGTTTTTGCGGATCGCGCAGTTCAACCGGAGCTTTTGAAGCCATTGCGAGGCGCGTTTGTATTTGAATGACCGCCTGCGCTTTTCCGCGGGCGACATCACCTTCGTCGCCGAGAAGCTGAAATATATTTGTTACATACTCACGAAACTTATCGCGGGTTTCCTGTGCTTTTGCGTCGCTATTCAAATAAAAATCACGGTTCGGCAAACTCAAACCGCCTTGTCCGGC